>NZ_DLOC01000035.1:0-41284 GCF_002478465.1 Empedobacter sp. UBA7494 | reverse complement strand
GATTCTCTTTTTGTTTATTTAATTTTATTATCGTTTATCATTCTTTTCTAAAATAAGAATAAAAAGGAATATAATATCTTACACACTCATAATTAGACAACTCTACTTTCAGTCTTAAAATATCAATTGTCTTTTTCAAAAAATAATATGACAAAACAGCTACAAACAACCATTTATAATCCTCCGTATTATAATGATATAAAGAATAAGCAAATAAAGCTATCAAACTTATTATCACTCCATAAAACACATATCTTCTATCCATAATTTAGGTTTTGATATATTAAAGATATAAAAAAAAATTTATCAAAAATTAAAAAATCATCTTCATTTATTATTAAAACGTTGCTGCTCCTGCAGTTTCATTTTCCAATTTTCGGTTGATATTTGTTTTCTTACCTGTAGCAAAATCAAAGCTTAAACCAGCGACAAACATCGATTTGTTGTCCCAAATTTTTCCTACACGAGAATAATCCACATATTGTTTATCCATCGTTTTTTGCTTGTAAGTCGATGGCATTCCAATCCAATACATTCCAGTAGAAAAAGTCCAATTATTGTACTTATAACTCGCAAAAGCATGGTTCATGTTTTCTTGTGTATACAACAAAGCTCCGCCCAACGTGTAATACGGAATATTAAATTGATAATCTACACGAAAGTTTTTGTAAACAGATGATAATGCAAAATAATTTCCGATATAATCATTCTTCAAAATTCTACCATCTTTCGTTTTAAAACGCTCTGTTGCTGGTGCTATATTTACTTTAACAGCTAAAATATCTGTTCCGAAAGGTTTGATAGAACCTGTAATTTGAACACCGTAACGTTGCGAATTTTGAGCATTTTCGTAGGTTAATTTATATCCTTCTACATTTCCATTTATGATATTTTGCAAATACAATTGATTAATTGGATCTTTTGTATAATGATAAAATGCATTTGTATTTAAATCAAAATATTTTGAATTGAAAGAGTAAATCAAATTATTTCCAAACGATTTCTGAATGGTTAAATACGGATTTCCTTCTTGTGTAATGTTTTCTACAACCTGAATCACGTTTTTACTCAATGCCGAATTCCAAGGACTGGTTGGTTTGTATGAACTCGAAAAACGTAAATTTTGATTCTTCGCTAATTCATAACCCAATACTAATTTTGGCGTAAACGTCCACGTATCTGTGTTTGTATCTTCATTCTTGTTATGAACATTCGTTAATCCAACACCCAAACGATATGACAACTTTTTCGCTTTTCCAGAATATTCAGAATAGATATATTGTTCTAAATAATTTACTTTATTATTCGAAGGACCATTTAAGTTTTCTAATTTATTATCAATTGAATTATTCGAAATTCGATAACCAGAATTTAATTTTCCTTTCTCGAAACTATGTGTATACGCTATTTCTCCTACAATTCCTTTTTGATCAGCTTCTAAATTTGTCAAATAATTATATTGTTCAGCACCAGAAATTGTTTCCCATTCGCGCGTTTCGTCAATCGATTTCGTTGTATACATCGATCCAACTACATTTAAACTTAACTCATCTTTCTTTCCTAATTTTCTCGAATAATAAAGATCTAATGTTGGTTTTGAATAATTAGAATTAGAATGTTTATAGGTTGAATGATTGTTTAATAAACTATTTTGATAGAACAAACTTGTTCCATTCGCATAAGCAAAACTCGAACTGATATTCATATCCAACTTTGCTTGAAAAGCATATTTATCCGAATCCGAATTGGTATATCGCAATGCAATTGTTTGATCCGTATATCCAAAATATTCGTTGCGCTGATTTTCTGTTCTGTAATGAATATTATTTAAGTTATAATCATAAATATTCATCGAAGTACGATCTTTATAATCTCTCAGATAAATGTTATACTCTAATCCAAAGTTACTTTTTCCTTTCGTAAAATTCGCATAAGCAGAACCATTTATAAAACCTGTTGTAAACGCCGAAGTGAGATCCGCACCATATACATAACCATTTTCTTGATTACGCGTAATCAAATTCACCACTTGATCTGCACGATTTGCATAACGCGCTGGCGGAATATCAAAATACTCAACACGCACCACATCTTGCGGTTTCACAGCACGAATTTGATTATCTGTTGCCTCAATTCCATTAATCAATAACAAAGTCGTTCCACCTTTTGTACTTTGTATCGTATTCGAAATTGGATCAACTTGTAATTCTGGTAACGTATTTAACAAATCTTTTGCGTAACGCGCTTTTTCCAACGCTTCTTTATCGAAGGTATAAACTGTTTTGTCCGCAAACATTTTTTTGCGTTGCGATTGAACTAAAACTTCTTTTATTTCAATTGGATTATAGTCCGTTGAATCTTGCTTTTCATCTTGTCCAAAAGCAAAAATTCCTGACAATGTAACAGCAAGTACAAAAAATTTCTTCATGGTTAATTCTTCAATTAAGAGTTAGTGTATACTTAAATGACGCATGAAGAACAAATAAGTTACATAAGAATTGCAATTATTTTTGATAACTTTACGCTAAACAAGATTTTTGAGTTTGAAAAAATTATTTCTTTTTATCGCACTTTTTACAAGTTTCAATTTATTATATGCGCAAGAACAAGCCGAACGTTCGTTGACAGAATATCGTGTCGAAAGTTTCCAAACATCTTTGGTTGCGAAAAAAATGCTATACGATTGGTTTGGAAAATGGGACAATGTTTTGTACACTAAAAACAATCAACCGTTGTTAGTTTGGTCAAATAAAAATATCATTAATGAATCAAATGAAACTTTTACTTTGATTGCATCGAGTGTAGAAAATGATGAAGAAATGTATGGAACTGTTCAGATTTTGACAAGCAAAAAACAAGATGCTTTAGCGAAAGATTCTCCTTTTAGAGAATATTTAAACGAGTTTCTAAAAACCATTTCGAAGAAAGAAAACAAAAGCAAAAAGTTTTATAAAGAATATATTAAGGTGATTTATTAAAACTATATCATAAAAAAATCCTTCAAGAAAAACTTGAAGGATTTATATTTTTATAGGAATTAAATTTCTTAATTATTTCGTTTGAAAAAAGAATCGACAAACTCCATTTTATTGAAAGCTTGTAAATCATTGATTCCTTCACCAACACCAATATATTTAACTGGAATCTGAAATTGATCTGAAATCCCAATTACTACTCCTCCTTTTGCTGTTCCATCTAATTTTGTAACCGCTAAAGAAGAAACTTCTGTTGCTTGTGTAAATTGTTTCGCTTGTTCAAAAGCATTTTGACCTGTAGAACCATCTAACACTAATAAAACTTCGTGAGGCGCATCTGGAATTACCTTTTGCATCACACGTTTTATTTTTGTCAACTCATTCATCAAGTTAATTTTGTTATGCAAACGTCCTGCTGTGTCAATCAAAACAACATCTGCATTTTGGGCAACTGCCGACTGAATGGTATCAAATGCAACCGAAGCAGGATCAGAACCCATCGCTTGTTTTACAATTGGTACACCTGCGCGCTCCGACCAAATTACTAATTGATCTACAGCCGCTGCACGAAATGTATCTGCTGCACCAAGAACCACTTTAAGTCCTTGTGATTTGAACTGAGAAGCCAATTTACCAATCGTCGTTGTTTTACCAACTCCATTTACTCCGACCACCATAATAACATATGGTACATCTTTCTTTGGAATCGAAAAACCATTTGTATCTTCGATATTATTCTCGGAAAGTAAGCCTGCAATTTCTTCGCGAAGAATTAAATCTAACTCAGAAGTCGAAACATATTTATCACGCTCTACGCGTTCTTCTATTCGACGAATAATTTTGATCGTTGTTTCAACGCCGACATCAGAAGAGATCAATACTTCCTCTAAATCATCTAAAACCTCATCGTCTACTTTAGATTTACCTACTACAGCGCGACTGATTTTATCAAATAGAGAAGTTTTAGATTTTTCTAATCCTTCATCTAATTTTTCTTTGCTTTCTTTACCTAATATCTTTTTGAACCAACTCATTAATAAGCTAAATTTCTTAAAATTTTGTACGAAGATACATAAAATATAAGGAAATAAAAAAGCCGCCCTGAAAACGAGGCAGCTCAATTAACCTTAAATATTTTTTGTTAAGGAGATGATTTGATTATTTCGTGAAGAAAGAATCTGCTTCATCAGCGTTAACTACTTTTTCAACAAATACGTAAGCTCCAGATTTTGGAGATTTTACCATTTTGATAACTTTGGTCATTTTTTTAGACCCAGTTTGTAGGGTTGCTACCGTTTTCTTTGCCATCGTCTAAAATTTTATTATTTAATCTCCTTGTGAATTGTATACTTTTTCAATACTGCGTTGTATTTTTTCAACTCAATACGATCTGGAGTATTTTTTTTGTTTTTAGTTGTGATATAACGAGACATTCCTGGCATACCACTTTCTTTATGCTCTGTACATTCTAAAATAACTTGTACTCTGTTTCCTTTTTTTGCCATGGTGTCTTAAATTATTTGATTAAACCTTCTTTACGTGCACGTTTAACAGCCTCATCAACTCCTAATTTGTTGATTGTTTTTAAACCGTGTGCAGAAACTCTTAATGTAATCCACTCACCAGTTTCTGGCATAAAAAATCTCTTTTTGAACAAATTCACTTCAAAAGTGCGTTTTGTTTTATTATTAGCATGAGAAACATTGTTTCCCACTAATCTCTTCTTACCTGTAATTTGACAAATTTTTGACATCTTATTTTGTATTGTCCTATTTTAAACGGAGTGCAAAGTAACAAATTATATATTACTTATACAACTCTTTAGGTTATTAATTTTATATTTTTTTCTTATTTTGTTTATATAACAACTTCTGCGCAAGAGTATAAGCCAAGATAATTCCCATTACCAACAGCGCTATTCTCGCGATTACATCGCCATATTTTGTGTAAAACGTTAATTCACTATTCATTAAAATTGTACCATTTAAGGCACCCTGCTCTCCATATGGTAAAGACTTCATTATATCTCCTCGCTGATTAACGAAAGCCGAAATACCTGAATTTGCAGATCTAACGATAGCGCGTCTATTTTCAATAGCTCTCAAATTACCATATAATAGTAATTGACGATGACCATCGGTAGAGCCCCACCAAGAATCGTTGGTCATTGTGAATATAACATTTGCGCCTTCTCTCACATATTCTGTCGTATAGTCTCCGTAAATAGATTCGTAACATATAACCGGAGCAACAGTAGCGTTGTTTGTTTTATTCTTGAAAACAGAACGATGAGGTTGAATCCCCAACGTTTTTGTTGTGCCGCCAAAGTTAAGCATAAATTCTCCAATAATTGGCATTAAAATGTTTCGATATGGAAAAATTTCTACTCCAGGTACTAATTTACTCTTATGATAAACTTCTATAGAATCGTTTCCGCTTATCTGCAAAGCCGAGTTATAAGCGTCGTACCACGTAATTCCATCTCTCATAACAGATGCCGTTTCCGATGCTAAAGATTGCATTGGATAAATTCGCATGATAGATGCTCCTGTTACAAAATGTAAATCTTTTTTGGTTTTTGTCCATTGCTGAATGTCTTGTATAATTAAATCATCATACATATTATCAAAAATCAAGGCAGATGATCCAGGTACAGCAGTTTCTGGCGCGACAACAAATTGAGTTTTTGGTTGAATATTTTTCAATGCCAATTGTTTCAATTCATCATAAATCTGCAAACCATCTTTCATATACTTTTCATTGTATGGATCAAGATCTGGTTGAAGAACTAACACATCAAGTGCTTTTCCTTTTTCTTCGTAATTCGCATAAATAATATAAGAAATACCAATTGGCACAGCAATTAATAATCCAGCGTAAATACCTAATTTATTTAGATATCTCATTTCTTTCTTATTAATATAAGCCGTCAAATAATAGAATACCGTAATATTAACTAACCAAATCCAAAGTGCACCTCCAAAAGTTCCTGTGTATTCGTACCATTGCACCCATTCGTAATATTTTGCAAAACCATTTCCAAGATTAAACCAAGGCCAAGTCAACTCCCAATTCAAGGTTAGTTTATCGAAACTCATCCAAATCGCAGGAAGAAAAACCAATCCATATAAATTACCAGCTTTGGTTTTGACGAAATGATACAACTGAAAAACAATTGACATAAACAACGAATTCGCCACAACGGGAATCAAATAAGCGCTCCACGAATTGTGCAAATCTCCATTCGCGTCCGTTTCTTGTGCATAATGCAACCACCAAATTACAATCGCATTCCAAATAAAGAAAGCTAAAAACGAAAGTCCGAAAATTTTACGTCCTTTTTTCTTGAATTCTGCGCGTTGTGTGATTTGATGTTCTGCTAACATCAAGGGTACAAATCCTATAAATAATAACAATGGAAAACCATGCGATGGCCAACCTGCTGTTAATAATAATCCTGATAAGATTGCGTATGCAATATATTTTTTCATGTCACAAATTTATAATTTCATCATTCAATAACCGATGATATTTGTTTGGAATATTTTATAAATCATTTTGGATGAGAACCTGAAAACAAGTTCAGATTGACTTTCCTTGTCATATTGAACTTGTTTCAATATCTCATTTAGTTTTAATAAATAATATGTAAATCGATATAATAATTTGGATTAATTGTTACATCAATCGCTTTTGTAATCGTTGAATTATTAATTGTTTGCCAATTAGTCGTAGGATTGATTGTTATATCAGAATCTTTCAATCGCAAAGCCATCGTAAATCCATCCACCACATTCGTATATCTATATTCAACTTTATTTCCATTTTGTTTAAGTTCTAAAGTAGGTACTTTAACTGTTCTTAAATATTGATTGAAAAAAGCGTTCAAATTTAAACCAGAAAACTTCGCAATATAATTTTCAATTTCCTCTGTAGTTACAGTTTGATGATAAAATTCTTTGTTTAATCCACGCAACATTTGTCTGAATTTTTCATCATTATTCATCCAAGTTCTCAACGTATGAATCATATTTGCACCTTTATAGTACATATCGCCACTACCCTCTTGGTTTACGCCATACACACCGATAATTGGAATATCATTTTGGATTGCCTTTCTCGTTCCACGCACATATTCGCTTGCCGCATCTTTTCCATAATAAGTTTCTGTGAACAAAGTTTCCGAATAAGCAGTAAACGCTTCGTGAATCCACATATCTGCCACATCCTTTTCGGTAATATTATTCCCAAACCATTCGTGACCAGCTTCATGAACGATGATAAAATCCCATTTCAATCCCCAGCCAGAACCTGATAAATCACGACCTAAATAACCATTCTCGAATTTATTTCCGTACGCAATTCCAGATTGATGTTCCATTCCCAAATGCGGAGCTTCTACAATCTTGAAAGAATCTTCGTAAAATGGATAAGGTCCAAACCAATGCTCGAAACTTTTCAACATCAATTTTGCTTGTTCAAACTGCGATTTTGCTTTATCTATATTATAATCTAATACATAATAATCTAAATCCAATTTACCTTTTTCGCCTTCGAAAGTATCTTTGAAATTGACATAATGTCCGATATAAGGAATGATATTATAATTATTGATTGGATTAACAACTTTCCATGTAGAAGTTGTTTTACCATTTTTTTCTTTTTTAGAAACTAATCGTCCATTACCAACTCCTACCAAATCTTTTGGTGTGATAATTTCCAATTCCATTCCATTATCTGGTTCATCGCCTAAATAATCTTTGTTCGGAAACCAAGCACTTGCACCCAAACCTTGCACAGCAACAGACATCCAATCGCGACCTTTTTCATCTTTCGCAAAAATCCAACCACCATCCCAAGGTGCTCTTACCGCAACACGAGGATTTCCGTTGTATTCTAATTCTAATTGATTCGACGTATTCTTGATATTTTTTCCGACATTAATAAAATAAACATTTCCATCACGTTTGAAATCAGAAATTTTCTTTCCATTCAATTTTACAGCCGAAACCATCATTGGATCTTGTAAATCTATCTGTAATAAATCTGATTGTTGAGGAGTAGTTTTATCAAACGTAATTGTCGTTTTTCCTTTTATCGATTTTGACTGATAATCTGGTTCTACACTTACTTTATATTTTTTGACATCCCACCAATTTCGGAATTCATTATTCGTTCCGCGAAGCGAATCTTGTCGCGTAAACTCTTGTTTGTTATTAAGTACTTGTGCATTTGTTGTTATCGAGATCAAACCAAGTAATAGTACTAATTTCTTCATAGTCATTTTTAAAACATATCAAAAATAAGATTATATATTTGATAAATAAGCCAAAAAGCTATGATTACAGAAAAATTTAAAGAAAGAATAAATTATTTAAAAAATAATCACTTAATCGTTGAAGCATTGTACGAAATTTTAGATGAATTGAAATTAAAACATAGTGCTTTTACAGGTTTTACGTTTCGAGAAGAAATCGATCCAAAAAGTTTTTTATTAACTGCAGAAGGCGAAGAAAAAACAGGAATTACAATTCGTGTTCCGCGTAATATTCTTGATTTTGATTTGGTATTACTTTCTAACGTTTTGATGCACGAAATGGTACATGTTTTTCAGCGTTCGGGCGAAAATCAAATCGAATTGCGAGAAGAACGCGAATGGCAAGCATATACAGAAATGATTTTTCATAAACAATTTCCAAACGTTCCACCATTGACCGATTTTTACATCAAGCAGTTTGGCGAAAAAGCTTTGACGTATTACAACCGAATGCCCGATAATATGAAAACGAAATATGCGAATGGAAAAATGGATTTAGAAAAAATTCTACAAACAATTTACGACAAAGAAAATAAACCAAAAGAAGAACCAAAACTTGAAAATAATACTGAAACAATTTCTTGGCAAGATTTCGAAAAAGTTGATATGAGAATTGGAACAATTATCAGTACAAATGATTTTCCGAAAGCAATAAATCCTGCTTATCAATTAGAAATTGATTTTGGTCCGTTAGGAATCAAGAAAAGTTCGGCGCAAATTACGTCGCTTTATAGCAAAGAAGAATTGATTGGAAAACAAATAATGGCTGTGGTTAACTTTCCGGAAAAACAAATTTCCACTTTTATGAGCGAATGTCTCGTGATGGGCGTTTATGGAAATAATAAAGATGTTATTCTTTTGAATCCCGAACGAAAAGTAGAAAACGGAAGTAAGATTGGGTAATATTGAGGTTGAGACTAAGACTGAGATAAAATTTAAGTATAACTTAACGCTGACATTTTATCAACCAATAAACTGACTTTTTTATCGATAAATAATCAAATCATTAATCATAATCTGACAACCTGACATCTAAAATCTATTGGATGTCATTTTTTTTATGTTGGCACAAAGATTGACTATTTATTGTAGCATCATTTTTGATGGTATGTAAAAGTTTAAAATAAATCATTAATAATATAAAAAATAACTAAACAATATGAGCAAAATAATCGGAATCGACTTAGGTACAACGAACTCTTGTGTTTCTGTAATGGAAGGAAGCGAGCCAGTTGTAATTCCAAATGCAGAAGGTAAAAGAACTACTCCATCTATCGTAGCATTCGTAGAAGGAGGAGAAATTAAAGTTGGTGATTCAGCAAAACGTCAAGCTGTAACAAACCCAAAGAAAACGATTTATTCTATTAAACGTTTCATGGGAACTAAATTTAATAATGATGCAGATGAAATCGGTCGTGTTCCTTATTCAGTTGTAAAAGGAAACAATGATACGCCAGCAGTTGATATTGATGGACGTAACTATACTCCACAAGAAATCTCAGCAATGATTTTACAAAAAATGAAAAAAACTGCTGAAGATTATTTAGGACAAGAAGTATCAAGAGCGGTAATTACTGTACCAGCTTATTTTAACGATGCTCAACGTCAAGCAACTAAAGAAGCTGGTGAAATTGCAGGTCTTAAAGTAGAACGTATTATCAACGAGCCTACTGCTGCTGCATTAGCTTACGGATTAGACAAAGCAAATTCAGATAAAAAAATCGTTGTTTACGATTTAGGTGGTGGTACTTTTGACGTATCTATCCTAGAATTAGGTGACGGTGTATTCGAAGTATTATCTACAAACGGTGATACGCACTTAGGAGGTGATGATTTTGATGATGCAATCATCAATTGGTTAGCTTCTGAATTCCAAGCGAAAGAAGGTGTAGATTTGAAAAAAGACGCAATGGCTTTACAACGTTTACGTGAAGCTGCTGAAAAAGCTAAAATCGAATTATCTTCTTCTGCTCAAACAGAAATTAATTTACCATACGTTACAGCTAACGAAACAGGACCAAAACACTTAGTAGAAACTTTAACTCGTTCTAAATTTGATCAGTTAACAGAAGATTTAGTACGTCGTTCTATGGAGCCTTGTAAAAAAGCGTTATCTGATGCAGGATTATCAATCAACGATATCGATGAAGTTATCTTAGTTGGTGGATCTACACGTATGCCAAAAATCCAAGAAGAAGTAGAAAAATTCTTCGGTAAAAAACCATCTAAAGGAGTTAACCCAGACGAGGTTGTTGCAATTGGTGCAGCTATCCAAGGAGGTGTATTAACAGGTGATGTAAAAGACGTATTATTATTAGACGTTACACCATTATCTTTAGGTATCGAAACTTTAGGAGGAGTATTCACAAAATTAATCGAAGCGAATACAACAATTCCAACTAAAAAATCTGAAGTTTTCTCAACTGCAGTTGACAATCAACCAGCAGTAACATTAAGAATTGGTCAAGGAGAGCGTCCATTATTCAACGATAACAAAGAAATCGGACGTTTTGACTTAGTAGATATTCCACCAGCACAAAGAGGTGTTCCTCAAATCGAAGTAACATTTGATATTGATGCGAATGGTATCTTAAGTGTATCTGCAAAAGATAAAGGAACTGGAAAAGAGCAGTCAATCAAAATTGAAGCTTCATCTGGATTATCTGATGCTGATATCGAAAGAATGAAAAAAGAAGCGCAAGAAAATGCTGCAAAAGACGAAGAAGCAAAACAAAAAATTGAAAAAGTAAATGCTGCTGACGCGTTAATTTTCCAAACGGAAAAACAATTGACTGAGTATGGAGATAAAATTCCTGCTGACAAAAAACAACCAATTGAAGAAGCTTTAGCTGAGGTTAAATCTGCTCACGCTGCTCAAGACGTTGCTGCAATTGATGCTTCTATGGAAAAATTGAACACAGCTTGGAATGCTGCTTCACAAGAAATTTATGCTGCAATGAACGAAGGTCAACAAGGTGGTGCGCAAGCTCAACCAGGTGCTGATCAAAGTCAAGCAAATAATGATGGTGTTGAAGACGTAGACTTCGAAGAAGTTAAATAATAGAATTTCATTTATCAAATAGGAAAGCCTCGCAATGCGAGGCTTTTTTTTGTATCATATTAGTTTATTGTTTATACATTAAATTACTGTATATTAGTAGATAACACTATAATAATATGAAAAAACATTTACTTTTTATTTTTATAGGATCAATAGCTTTTGCTCAAAACTATATTCCTATGGCAAAAGAAAATAATTCTTGGAAATTGCAATTACAGACTTGGCCAATAGGTACTGAATGTCAAAATTTACCGCAAGAAAAAATTGACTACATTTTATCTACTAAACTTTTGAAAATAATAGATGGAAAAGAATATAGAGAAATCTATCGTCAATATAATTTTGATTCTAAAGAAAGCTTTCAAAAAGCTTGGCTTTGTGATAAAACTTCGGAAGCTGGTAATTACTTAGGATATTTGAATGAAAATAATTATAATCAAGCTATTCTTGTTGGATATCTAAGAGATGATGTAGAAAATAAGAAAGTCTATATTAGACAATTTGATGGTGAAGAAAAAGAGTTTTATGATTTTTCGGAACAAGTAAGCGTCAATCCTGATCCTTATGTGAAAAATTTATATGAAATTAATAATGCCACTTATTTCAATATTTCTACAAGAGAATTTGTTTATAAAATCCCTGCTCAAAGTGTTGAATCAAGGATATACGAAGGAATAGGTGATATTAAAAGTGATTTTATTTATCAAACTTCAAATAATATCGATGGTTTTTTCAGCTATTTGTTAGGTTTTTCTAATGATGGTTTAAATTATTATAGCAAAAACAATGAATTATTAAAGATTACTAATGTTAATGTTTCAAAAAAATACATGATTACGGAGAATCCTACAAGGTCTTTTGTAAATTTAAATACAACAAAAGATATAAAGGAAATAAGTATCATTGACATTAACGGAAGAATTGTTTTACAACAAAATAATAATTTTGATAAAATAAATGTAAGTAAATTAACTATAGGAAAATATTATCTTGTTATTACAACTCATCAACAAAAAGAAGTTATTAGCTTCTTAAAAAAATAAGGAAAGCCTCGCAATGCGAGGCTTTCCTTATTTTTATTTTTTAATAATTTTTCTTGTCATTGTTTTTCCATCTTTCATATAGATTTTCACAAAATATATTCCTGATTTTAAAGACGATGTATTCATTTCTTTTAAAGATTTATCAGCTTTCAAAACAATTTGACCAACAGTATTAGAAACCTCAACTCCAGAAATCTGATCATAAAAATTCGTATCGAATGTTAAAACATCTTGAACTGGATTTGGATAAACTTTGAATTCTTTCTGATTAACTTGATTCACAGCTAAATCATCTGTACTAAATTTAAAATTATCATAATAAGCATCTCCGCCATAATTATTATGAAGCATTGTAAAACCATGAACATCTAATTTCGTAAAATTATCACCTGTATAAACTAATTTATCATTTAGATAATACTTAATCTGATTCTCAGTAACTTCAATTTTAAAATTATTCCATTTATTAATTGGCCAACCTTCTGCTGCATCAGCATAATCGAAGCCATAATCAATATTTTTTGTAATATACAAATATCCACTATTCTCCATTCCAAGACCAGCAACTGGATAAAACTCATCAGTAGATGAATTAACTGTAAATAACGTAAATTCAAAATCAGCTCCATTCCGTTTTGTTACAAAAGCATCAAATGAAATTGTAAAATTTTTATAATCGACCGGTTTATCAAACATTTTGGTAACGCCCATTACTGGAAACCATTGATCACCAAAATCGGTCTGATCTCCATTCTTGAAAGAATAAATTCCTTCGCTTGCTTGTTCATCAGAAACAAGTTGATTATTTAAAATTTTTCCGTTTCCCTCCGCAACATCCCAACCATTTTGAGTATGGATATTTCCTAATATAAATCCTTCTTTGGCTTCAAAAGATGTGTTCTTCTGCGCAAATGATAATGTACTTGCAGTAAGTAATAAAATGTAAATCTTCTTCATATTAATTCAATTAAGCTTACAAGATATTAAAATAATTCTTAATTGAGTTTTAATCCTCATTACAATAAATACATTTTACAGATGTTATCATTATACGTAAATATTATTTATCATTACGCAACCTATTTTATATTTACTCATCTTATTAAAAATTAATCTACTATGAAAAAATTACTTTTTTTATCCTTCATCTTTTAATTTATCCTATTTTCGTGTAATGATGATGATTGCTTTACACCTCCAGAGCCTATTGTAATGGAATTTGTAAATTCAAAAGGAGATAATTTAATACAAAATGGAACATTAACAAAAGAACATTTTCATTTCTTACAAGTTGTTGGCGATACTAAAATTGGAATTTCTTTTGATATTAATCATGAAAATAGAGTTATTTTAAATAAACCTGGATGGATAGTAGGTTCTACAACCTATGAAGTTATCGTACAAGCAAAGGAAATTAAATTCTTTAATTTTACTGTCAATGCTTCTAAATTATCCGGAAAATGTGGAGGAAATAAAATAGATAATGTTTCTTTTGAAGATATTGAAGGTTTTTCTCAAAACGGAATTTATCAAATAGTCGTTGAATAGTCTTTTAAGAATTTAAATAATAAATAGTTTATTTGTACATTATCATCCAAATTAATCATTATGAAGTTATATTTTGTTTTATTTACTCTTTTATTATTTACAGTAGGCTGTTATCCTGCCTACAATATATTCATTGTAAATAATACAGACGATGAAATAGAACTAGAAACACAACCTTCAATTGAAAAAAGAATAATGATTAAACAAGGTGTTAGTTATAAAAAAATAAATTCTAAGAAATTAAATAATCCAAATGATTTTGAGAAGGGTATTTATAAATTGAATCCTAATGATAGTATTTTTTTGTTTGGAGAGAGAGGTAAGCTAGGAAATTACCTACCTTTTAACTCTGTTAAAATAAATAAGGAACATGACTCATTAATAATTACAAACACTAATTTAGTAGATAATATTAATAATGAAAAAGGTTCTAAATATTACATTATTATCAAATGATAATATAAATATTTTAAAAATCATCTCGGTTTCATACAATACAAAAAATCCACTTAAAATCATTTAAGTGGATTTTTTTAATTCTAAATTTATATTTTACTGATGTTGTTGTGCATCAATTACAGCAATGGTAACCATATTCACAATTTCGCGAACGGTACTATCTAATTGTAATAAATGAATTGGTTTTTTCATTCCGATCAAAATTGGTCCAACCGCTTCTATATTTCCTAATTCTTGTAATAATTTATACGAAATATTCGCTGATTCAAGATTTGGAAAAACTAATGTATTTGCATGCGTTCCTGCTAATTTAGAAAACGGAAAATTACTTTGTAATTTCTCTCTGTTTACTGCAAAATTTGCCTGAATATCGCCATCAACTAAAACATCTGGATGATTTTGATGTAGATAATTCACTGCATTATGAACTTTAGAAACCGTTTCTCCTTTATTTGATCCGAAGTTTGAATAAGATAATAATGCAATCTTTGGTTGAATTTTAAACTTCTTAATTGTTTCGTTAAATTGCAATGTAATGTTAACTAAATCCTCTGAAGTTGGATCTAAATTAACCGTTGTATCACCTAAGAAAACTGGTCCTTTTTCCGTCAACATCATATACATACTCGCAACTTTTTGACCTTGTTCCGCTCCAATTAATTCTAAAGCTGGACGAATCGCTTGCGAATAATTTTTCGTCATTCCCGAAATCATTGCATCTGCATAACCAAACTCAACCATACATGATCCAAAATAATTACGATCTCTCAATAATTTTTTCGCATCAGATTTTGAGATTCCTTTTCGTTGACGTTTCGAATAAATAAAATCAACGAATTGATTGTATCTATCCGAATCTTCTTCAGCATTTGTATCAACAATTTCAACATCTTCCAAATCCAACATATAATCTTTAATCATTTGTTGAATTTTATTTTTCTTTCCTAAAATAATTGGAATAGCGATTTTTTCTTTCTTTACAATTTGCGCTGCACGAAGAATTTCGAAACGATCTCCTTCAGCAAAAACAACACGTTTTGGATTTGATTTTGCCGTTTGTGTCAAATTACGCATAATCGTACTTTCTTTTCCGATTCGCTTAATCAAAGACAATTTATATGCTTCGAAATCTGTAATGATATTTTTAGCAACACCAGTTTCGATCGCCGCTTTTGCAACCGCAGCCGAAACTTCTGGTAACAAACGGGGATCATTAGGTTTTGGAATTATATAATCTTTTCCAAATTTGATCGAATGATTATTGTATGCTTGCGTCACAACTTCAGGAACTGGTTCTTTTGCTAATTCTGCAATTGCTCGAACAGCAGCAATTTTCATTTCCTCATTAATTGTCGTCGAACGAACATCTAACGCTCCTCTAAAAATATACGGAAACCCAAGTACATTATTCACCTGGTTTGGATAATCAGAACGCCCAGTTCCCATAATAATATCTTGACGCGTCGCAACTGCTAAATCGTACGCAATCTCTGGATTTGGATTTGCCATTGCTAACACAATTGGATTTTCTGCCATTGTATTCAACATATCTGCTGATAAAACATCTGCAGCCGATAAACCGATAAAAACATCTGCATCTTTAACAGCATCTGCCAATGTCGAAATATCACGATCTGTTGCCCATTCAGCCTTAGAAGGATCAAGGTTGTCACGGTCAGAACGGATTACGCCTTTACTGTCTAACATCACGATATTTTCTTTCGTTGCACCAACAGAAATATACATTCCTGTACACGAAATTGCCGCAGCACCAGCTCCGTTTACTACAATTTTAACTTTAGAAATATCTTTTCCTTGTAATTCACATGCATTAATCAACGCTGCACCAGAAATAATAGCTGTTCCGTGTTGATCGTCGTGCATAACTGGGATATTCATTTCAGCTTTCAAACGTTTCTCAATTTCGAAACACTCAGGCGCTTTGATATCTTCAAGATTAATTCCTCCAAAAGTCGGCTCTAAAGCTTTTACCGTATTGATAAATTCATCAACATTTTTTGTATCCAATTCGATATCGAAAACATCAATATCAGCAAAAATTTTGAATAGAAGACCTTTACCTTCCATCACCGGTTTTGAAGCTACCGCACCAATATCTCCCAAGCCTAAAACGGCTGTACCGTTACTAATAACTGCAACCAGATTTCCTTTTGCTGTGTACTTATAAGCATTTTCTGGATCTTTTTCAATCTCTAAACAAGGCTCCGCAACACCTGGTGAATAAGCAAGCGATAAATCACGTTGTGTATTCGTAGGTTTTGTAGGCACTACTGCAATCTTTCCTGGTTGACCCATTGAATGGTAATTCAATGCATCTTTCTTACGATTGTCATTCATTTCTCTGTGGTTTATATTTTTTCAAAATAAATTTAGGTAAAATATATTCAACCCACTTATGACAGATGTTAGATTTTGATATTTTATTAAAATAAATTATCGAGTTATACAATTTTGAAGTTAATAATTATGAGGTTGATAAATTAAAAATTAAATCGAGTGGTAAACATAACTTGAGTTGGTCTCAACTTATAGATAAATCGTTGTTCATAATTGGAAGAAAAACTGTTTTGAGAAAAATATTTTTCATTAAAAAGATTATAAGCAGACAATTCAAAATCTATTTTCTTCTTTTTTAATGAATAACGATACATTAAATCTCCGAAAGTTGAATTTGGATTTAATCTTGAATCATCATTAACATACAAATCAAAATTAAGTTTTATATAATGCTGATCTGCAGGAAAAAAATGTAATCCTATTTGGTGGATTTGATTGGTGATTGAACGTGATTCAGATTCCTTTGAAAACTTATTTTTATAATTTGTTAAACCGTATTTATATTCAAAAGTCATCCAACTTAATAATCTGAAAGATGCATCAAAATTAGAAGTTAAAATGGTATTGTGAATTTCGATTAAATCATCATTTAATAATTGATCGTAGGTTGTAAAATTATAACCTCCAGCTAAATTAAATGTTGTCTTAATTTTAGAAAAATATTGACTTATTTTAGCATTAACAGAATGTGTTTTTTGATGATTTTTTAAGTTCAAAGCTTCTAAAACTGTACTTGCATCCGCATTATAGCTGTAATTGTAGATTAAGTTATTTTCTGACCAATTGTACGAATATCCAAAATTGATAAACCTAGATTTTATCGGATTTTTATACTCGAAACGTAAAGAAGAAATCCATTTTTTTACTTCGTTAAAATTTCCGTCATTTTGTTGAATAGAATTGTATCGATACAATATAAATCCTTCGTGCAAACGTGTTAAACTCCCCAAATCATTAGAGAAATTATGCGAGGTTGATACTTTCCAGAATTTTGAAAATTCTAAACCTATATTAAATTTTGGTTCGATGTAAAAACGATTGTATGAAGTTTTATTTCCGAAAGAATTATTCTCTAAATTATACCACTGAAAAGGAATTCCAAAAGAAAAATTAAGTCGATTCTTTCTGTACGAAAAGTTATTTTCTACATACGGATTTAAAGTTGACCAGCGTGTATTGTTAGTAAAAGTAGAATTTATTGGTTGATTATCTGCTAACAAATCACTTTTCATTGTATGATTGGTGTACTTAATTCCAATTTTTGATTGTAGCGTTAAAGCTTTTATTCCTTTTGAAAATTCAGCGAAATTATTTGTCGAAAATTTCTCAAAATTAATTTGTTGAAACACATTTTGATAATCATTTCCGTTGTTTATAAAATCAGTAAAAACTCCAGGAGAAACACTTAAATTCTCGTTATAATTTCTGTATGCAATAACAGAACGCAACGTAATTAATTGTTTACCAACTTTCTTGATTGTATTAAACTGATTGGTAAACTGCCGATTTGGTTGTGTTAATCGTTGTGTAATAAAATTATTATTTTGATTGAGATCTCCTCTCGAACTGTTCCAGTCTCCTATAAATTCCAAGACATTTTCAAGATAATTTTTAGAACTATTTTGAGATAATGTTGCTTTTAGATTAAGACTTTCTATTTGCAAATAATTTTTTTTGATTTCGTTGAGAAATATATCACCTGTTGGTAAAAAATATTGTGTGTTTGTTTCTCCGAATCGCTTTTGAAAATCGTTGTGATAAGACAAGTTAATTCGTAAATCTAGCTCTTTTTTTAATTTAAAAAGATGATTCCAAGAACCAATATTTATTGCATTATCTAACCAACGTTCGCCATCAAAATTGGGAGTTTGTACACCTGCAATTGATAACCAACTTTCGTTCGAAAATTTTTCAGAGTCATTTAAAAAATCTTCAAGACTTAAGGTTTTTAATTGACGAGAAACATCATTTCCACGATTATTTCCTTGATAAGAACCTATCATTTGTTGCTTTTTTGTGAACAACATTGGTGTAATATTCGCCTGATACAACAATGGTGAAGCGCCAAGACCAACTTCTGCTTTACCAGAATAGGTAATTTTGCTTTTTAATTTGATATTTAATGCGGCTTTAGAGCTATAAACCAAACTGTCTAAAATCTTGATCGGTTGATGATTCTCTAAAATTTGTACTTTATCCACAGCGTCTGCAGAAAGATTTTCGTTTGCTAATGCATATTTTCCGCCCAACAAATCCATTCCTTCGATGTAGTATTTATTGATTGGTTCGCCTTGATACAAGATTCTACCAGAATTTTCGATTTCTATTCCAGGCATTTTTTTGATCACATCTGCTATAGAACGGTCTTTTATATCTTTAAAATTACTGACATCATAGGCAATTGTGTCGCCTTTTTTGCGAATTGGAGATTCTTTTAATTTAACTTCTTTTAACTCGATAGCTTTTTCTTGTAAAGTGAAATCAAAGTTTGTAGACGATTCATTTACCAAATCTGAAGTAAAAGCATAATTCATCGCACGAACCTTAATTTCATAGGTTTCGTGCGATGGATTATCTATTTTGATAGAATATTTACCATCAGATTTTGTAATAAAGTATGCCAACGTTTCGTCCGAAGTACTTGGTGAAATGGTAACATTAGCACCAGAAATAGGTTTTCCTTCTTCATTTTTAACAACACCAGAAATAGTAAATTGTGCAAAAATAAAGTGAAAAAATAAAGCAAATAATAGTGTTAATTGGGCTTTCAAAAATTAATATGATTACTTTTTTCTAAAAAAACATTTTCGCTTTTTAATTTATTATCTATCTTTTTTTCCATTTCAGCTGGTGAAATATTAGAGCTTGTTATATTAAGACTTTTTAAGTTTTGTATAATTTCAACTCCCCTATTTTCATATATTTTTTTGTAATCCTCTAAATTCACTTTTTTTGATTTTGTAAAATCTTTTGTTAAATCAGGTTTTGTATTATTTTGATTAATCTCAATTGCAGAAAAATGGAAATAATTATTGTCATCATAGATTTCTAAAATAAGCCCTGGTAATCCTCCAAATTTGTATGGACCAACACTGTTTGGTATTTCTTCTGTGTACCAAGCTGTCCATTTTCGCCCTAAATATGTTGTTGTTGCTTTTTTTATAATTAAATCCAGCTGAGTTTTTTGCTCATTTTCTATTTTCCAATTTATTTCCTCAATAGGCTGATTTAATAGGTAAATATTTCTATTTACTTTACTTAATATTTTATTTGTTCCATTATTTCTTATTATAGTATGATTAATGATTGGGGATGGGTATTTTTCTTTTATAGCAGCTATATTTAGTGTGTTATTTGTTATAAATTCTTGAGTATTTTTAGCATTTAATCCTTGAAGATAATTATCGTAGTTTACCTTTTTTGGACTTATATAAATTGTACTATCTTTTGCAATATACAAATCCATTTCTTCATATTTTACTTCTTTTTTTACAGAATCAGTTACAAATTTCACGTCATATACAACTTTATATGTTTGTGCTTGAATAAAAAAAGAGGATAAAATAAATAATATGAATATTTTTTTCATAACTCTATTTATAAAGTATAGCATTAACTAAGTTTAATGCTATACCTCTTATTATTTAATTACAATAAACTTCCATTTCTTCATAAAGTTCTACAGCAAAATCTATAACATCTCCTAAAGGACCACAATCTTCATATACAAATCCAACTCCACATCTTTCAACAGATACATCCCAGCATTCTACTGAAGTTACATCTTGTTTATCTTCAGTTTCTGTTTCATTTGCCATTGCAAAAGTTCCGATAAGTGCAAAAGCACTTGCTAATAACATTTTCTTCATTTTTTAAGTAATTTAGTTTTTTAATAATCAATCATAGTTTGCAACCTACAATTGCCTCATTAACGTTAATTACATCAATAATAATAATAAATGAATAAAACAAATCGTTTTGTAATTTAAGTAATTAAAAACGAATAAAATATGTTAAATTCTTACTCCAATTCAATAGGGTTATAAGGCATTCCACCAAAATTGGTTATAGGTTTCTTATTTTCGTCAAGTGCAACTCCTTTTAACCTTTCAGCTGCATTTTCATGATAATCTTTTTCAGCTTTATAGAATTCTGTTTTCTTAACTTTTATAGGTGTTTTTTCACCTTGAGCTAAATAGATTTGTTTAGGATTTTGGTTGCTAGCGTTTGCTGTAAAATGATAATGTTCTTTATCATCATAAATCTCTAAAATAAGACCAGGCAAACCATAAAATTTATACGGACCAGCATTCATTGGGATTTCGTCAGTGTACCAAGCCGTCCATTTTCTACCACCGTAGTTTACAGTCGCTTTTTTTGCAGTATAATTCAAGATTTGTTTGGTGTCATTCAGTAGTTTCCAATCTAATTTTGGTAACGTTTCTTTGTAAAGAAAATCATTCGGAGAGATTCTATCAACAAATGTAAGTTCATCATTTTCTTTCTTTAGAATAAGTTGATATTTAAAAGCAGATTTAAAACTTTGAGACATTATTTGATTAAATTCATTCGTCTTAATTGTAGGTAAATGACTAAAACTTTCAAGAATAGAATCCGTACCGATTTGATTGTAATCGACGAATTTATTGTAACGTTTACCAATTTGTAAAAGTGCTAAACCAGTTTTTGTTTTTTCAGGTTTTTTTACATTACGAACAATTTTGTAGTCATAAATAATGTTGTAATTGGACAACTCGTAATTCGTTTGCGAATATTTAATAGGCGCAAAGGATATATCAGTTTTTATTTGTGGCTGTGCATATACAATGCAACCAATAAAAATGATAAAATAGTATAGTAATTTCATTATAAGGTTATTAATTATGATGAAATTACTATAAATATTTTTATTCTACAAATATAGTATTAATTTATTTTTAAATTATTTATCACGTCAACCAACTTTTTAGTCAAGTTTTTACGGTTGAATTGTTGAACTTCCTCTTCGTTTGTTTCAAATTTTTGGTTTGGATTTTTCAACCATTGATTGTAAATCGAGAGAATATACGTTTTGATTTCATTCACTTGTTGATGATAAAAATAATCACCTGCTTTAGTTTTTTGAAGTATTTTTTCGACATCAGCATCTGCTGGACCAACTGCTAAAATTGGATTTCCAGTTGCCATATATTCGAATAATTTCCCTGGAATAATTCCTTTCGAAGCAACATTATCAAAATTTGTTAACAACAGAATATTTGCAGAATTAATCGCATTTAACGATTCTTGGTGCGAAACATATCCGCGAACAATTAAATTATTTTGTAAACCTTGTTCAAGAATTGATTTTTTGACATCGTCAGCCAAAGAACCATAAAAATTAAGTTTAAAATCTTCTTTGAATGATTGATTTTCGGAAGTTAATTCAGCTAAAGCTTTCCACAATGCAACAGGATTTCGAAGCATCTCTAATCCTCCTGAATAAGTAAGTTGAAAATGTTTTTGATCTTTTGTAATCGTTTGTTTTACTTCTTCAAAACCATTGGTAATTACTTCGACATGTTTTGCTCCAATTTTCTTGAAGTTTTCAGCATCTGCATAGCTTGTTGCCAAAACAACATCAGCTTTTTGCATTACCTCACGTTCCAAATCTTTGTGTTTTTTTGCAGCCCAAGAAGTTAATTTCAATTCTTTGTGATAACTAATTTGCGTCCAAGGATCACGAAAATCTGCTAACCATTTGAGATTTGGGAATTGTTTTTTCAGCTTCAAGCCAATTAAATGTAAGCTATGAGGCGGACCAGAAGTTACAATCGTATCTATATTTTCTTTCTGTAAAAAGTCTTTTAAATATTCTGCAGAAGGATTTACCCAAAACTTGCGCGCATCTGGAATAAAGAAATTTCCACGCACAAAAACCGACAATTTCGACATGAAAGATTGATTTTCTTTCTTCTCGAAATGTCCACCTTTGTAAGCTTTATTTTTTGGATTCAGTTTTTCTGCTAACTGGTATGGTTCCCAAATTTTATTCTTGACGATTTTAACTTTTGGATTAATGTCCTTGGATAATGTTTCATCAAGAATTGGATATGAAGGATTTTCTGGAATATAAACATAGGTTTCATATCCAAATTCAGGAAGATATTTTGTGAATTTCAACCATCTTTGAACACCAGGACCTCCCGCAGGAGGCCAGTAATAGGTGATGATTAATATTTTTTTCATTCTAAAATTAAGCCTTTTCAGCGGCTAAGTTTAAATTCTCTTTTATAGAACATTTTTTATATCCCAAATAAATACCTCCAGCCACAACGATTAAAAGTAAAATATTCGAAACAATCACAATTATATTTCCAGTAGAAATAACTTGTGGGTTAAATTCCATTACAATTGTGTGATTTCCTTTTTGTACGGGAACTGCACGCAAAACATAATTCGCTTTTTCGATCGGAACTTCTTTTCCATCAACCGTTGCAGTCCAACTGTGCGGGTAATAAACTTCTGAGAAAACAGCAATTTGATCTGTATTAGAAGAAGATTTATACGTCATCTTCATTGGTGAATAATCAACTAATTCAATTTTAGAATTAGCATCTGCCGAAACATTTAAGTTTTTATTCTCAACCAAATCTTTACGTAAAATAACGGTATGATCAACTGGTGTAGAATTTATCGCTAGGATTTCGTCATTGGCATTTTCTGTCCATTTAATATTCGATGCTAACCAAGCACTTCCCAAAGCTGTAGGATTTTGCTGCACTTGCGGCTCAGTTGGACTTCCATGAATAATGTATTTCGTATTCATCATATTCAATACATTAATCAAACCTGTTTCATCTTTGATTCCGTATTTTTTCAATTGTGGATCTTGCGAAAAATAGATATCCACAACATCTTGGTATTTTCCTAATTTCGCTGCATGATAACCACCAATTGAAGGAACAAAATATGAAGTTCCAGCTTCGTTAAACGTACTCAAAACTGTGTTGTATACACGAAAATGCGATTTATCTTGTTTTGAAATATTTGATAATAAATTGTTCAACGGAACTTTGTAAGCAATTTGCGCTACATTATTATTGTTCTGAGCTTCGGTTTGTAAACGAGGCGACATTTCTGTTGGGAAAGGATTGTCAACAATATATTTAGACACAAAATTATCTTCGTTCAAATATCTTTTATTCACCGTAAATCCATCAATAAAAGCCAACGCACCAATCGCTAAAATAACGATAATTGGTTTTTTGATAAACTTGAATAAATAAGCCAACAACAAAGCCATTGTGAACAAAACAAAAATCAATGTGCGAACTGTATCCGCTTTAAACATAGAAATTCTATCTTGAATTAATGCTTCATCTAATCGTTTTATTAATCCATCCCAAAGTCCGATTGCATTTGGATTTGCTTGCTGAATTTGTCCGATTAATTGTTCAGTCATTAATTTTTCATTCTCTGATGTAAATGGAAAAATCATTCCACCGAATAAGAAGAAAATAATTAGAATTCCGACTGTAGAACCACCAGCTATATAAAGTACTTTCTTTTTGAATTCATCTGATTCGTCAGAATTAAAGAAATAATATAAAGTCAAAATTGCTAAGAAAGGCATTGTAAATTCGGCAATTACCAAGATTGATGATACAGCGCGGAACTTATCATACATCGGGAAATAATCAATGAATAAGTTGGTAACGAATGGTAAATTTTTACCCCAAGCCAAAATGAAACTTAGAATCGTTGCTCCAACTAACCATTTTTTATAGGTCGCGTATTTTCCACGTACCATAAACATTCCGATAATAAACAAAAAAACGACTACAGCTCCCTGATAAGCTGGACCAGAAGTTCCTGGCTGATCTCCCCAATATGCACTTCTCGGTTGACTTGCCACAGCTTGAAAAACTTGCTGATTGAACTCGTCTTCACCAAGACTATATTGTGTATTTTGTAATTCGGATGTATAATTCTTTAAATCTTCTGGATTCGTTTGCGAACCACCACCCATCAAGTTTGGAATAAAAAGATTTAATGTTTCTAATTTTCCATAACTCCATTGTGTGATATAATCGTGATCTAATCCGTTTGAATTCTTTTTCAACAACGTCATTTCAGACTTTCCACGCGTTGTTTCTTTACTGTATTCGTAAGTTGACAATAGTCGATTTGCATTCAAACCTGCTGCAATAATTACAGCTACAACTACTAATGCAGATGATTTTAAGAAATCTGGTAATTCTTTTTTCTTTAAACTATCAATAAATTGAACAATTGCAAAAACCAACATCGCTAAAAACAAATAGAACGTCATTTGGATGTGATTGGCTTGTAATTGCAATCCCATAAACAAGGTTGTGAGTACAAAACCTGCAATATATTTTTTACGATACAATAAAAGAATTCCGGCAACCAAAGGCGCGAAATAACCAATTGTATGTAGCTTTCCGTTATGTCCGGCTGCAATTAACTCAAAATAATACGAGCCAAATGCAAAGAAAATTGCACCAACTAAAGCATATTGCCACTTTCTGAAAAGCGTTAATCCAAGTATAAAAAATCCTGTAAATAACAAGAAAATGTAATCTGCTGGACGCGGTAAAAATCTGAATGCGCCATCAATGGTTTTAATGATATCAAAACTATATTTCGCACCAGTTTGATAGGTTGGCATACCACCAAACATCGCATCAGACCAATAGACATTTTCGCCCGTTTTGTCTTGATATGTTAACATTTCTTGCGCACTACCTTTGTAGTTGATAATATCAGGCTGAATAACAGATTTTCCCGATAAAACTGGTGAACAATACACCAATGCAATCACTGCAAAAAGCATCAATGAGATAAGAACGTAGAGTAAATTCTTTTTATTTTTCATCCTTTTTTTTCTTCGATTATTTCGTAATCCACCGTTTCGGCGTCTATATTATATTTCGGTTTGTCGAAAGATGTGTTTGGTTTCGATTCGTTGTACGAATCATTTGAGTTTTGGCTCTGATTATAAGCGTTTCTTTGCTGATTAATTGCTTCTTGAAAAACTTTTTTTACAGCAAATACTTTTCTTAAAAATCTAAAAATAGTTAAGAAAATAATACTTAAAATTAGAACCCAAAGAATTGTTTTCATTTTAGTTAACTGTTGTGACAGTTGTAACCGACTCAGTCATCGTTTGTTTTTGACCTTGCGCTTCTACTGTACGTTTTAATGTTTCCTTTTTCGTTAAATTAACTTTGTTGATCCAACCAGATTTAGTGTCCAACAAAATTTTACCATCTACATTCGCACTACTATTCGCAGACATTGTAACACCTTGTTGCGACTCATTACCTTTCAAACTTTGCGTTCCATTTACAGTAATTGTCGTATTTGCAGGCTCAACACTTGATAAAGTTCTCTTCATTGAAATATTTCCTTTCATTGGACCTTGATCAATTTTTTGACTATCGCTCCAAGATTCTTTAAGCGCTAAAGTTTTGTTAGGGAAAATATTCATCGTTTCTTCAAACTGAGAAGAAATCGCTTGTTTGTTTAATGAATTGTCGATAATCTGTGTAAAGAATTTGAACTCTTCTGCAGAAACTTGTTTTTTCACAGAATTAAGAATTGAAGTTTTGATTCCTTCTAATCCATCAACGCTTACAACTTTTCCTTTCTGATCAACTTTCATTGTATACGTTTTCCCTGTCATCGCTTTGTAAATCGACCAAGAAACCGCAATATCTTTGTTCGCTGGTTTTACAGCATTTGTATCATACGAAATTGATTTTCCCGAAGGATCTGTCATTTTCTCGCTATATTGTTTAGATTTCACTTCTAATGTATACACACCATCTTTGAAATCTTTTACCGTATAATCAATTTGTTTTTTACTTTCACTTGACATTTTTTGAGATTGTTTCCCATCCGAAGCCGTGTGAGTTGTTTTGATTCCCAACGTCATTGGATAAGTTTTTCCTATCTCCAAATTGTATTTGTATGCATATTTGTCATCTGCACCTTTTGTTATTGCTACAACTTCTGACTCAACAGGCGTTTCAGCGACTTTCAAAGAATCTGTTGTTTCCGTTTTGGCAACTGTATCACCTTTTTCGTTCACAATTAATTCTTTTCCGTCTTTATCTTTTCCTACGACTTTATCATCTTTTTTACATGAAACAACTGTCATTGCGACAGCCATCATGAATAGTAATTTTTTCATATCAATTTTATGTTTGATAATTGGTTTATTGCCAAAATCAATCCAAAAATAAGGATTTTAGTTGATTTTTTAACATTAAGATTTTAAAACAATCATATCTAGAAAATTAGATGATTGAAAAGAATTTATTGTCAATCTAGAAAATTATAAAGTATTACAAATTGTCATAATTAATAAATACAAAAAAAGCCTCCCAATTTGGGAGGCTTTTCATATTATAATCGAATAGATTATGCTTCTTCTGTACTTTCAGTTTCAGCAGCTGGAGCAGCTTCTTCTGTTTTCGTACTTTTTCTACTACGACGTGTAGTTGCTTTCTTTTCAACTTTCGTGTTAGTGTAGATATCATTGAAATCTACTAACTCGATCATTGCAGTATCAGCACCGTCACCTAAACGGAATCCAGTTTTGATGATACGTGTGTATCCTCCTGGGCGATTTGCAATTTTAGGAGCTACAGTTCTGAATAATTCAGTTACAGCTTCTTTATCTTGTAAGTATGAAAATACAACGCGACGGTTGTTAGTATCGTCTGTTTTAGACTTTGTCAATAAAGGCTCAACATATGTTTGTAATGCTTTAGCCTTTGCTACTGTTGTGTTAATTCTCTTGTGAGTAATCAACGCTATAGCTAAATTAGATAATAAAGCTCTTCTATGAGAGGCAGTTCTACCTAAATGGTTAAATTTTTTTCCGTGTCTCATTTTTTAATAAAATTATTCTACGTCTAACTTATATTTTACGATGTCCATTCCAAAGTTAAGACCTTTGCTGTCCACCAATTCTTCTAACTCTGTAAGAGATTTCTTACCAAAGTTTCTGAATTTCATTAAGTCAGACTTAGCGAAAGAAACTAATTCGCCTAATGTTTCAACTTCAGCTGCTTTTAAACAATTTAATGCTCTTACTGATAAATCCATATCTACCAATTTTGTTTTCAATAATTGGCGCATATGTAATGCTTCTTCATCATAAGTTTCACCAGATGCAACTTCTTCCGCTTCTAATGTAATTCTCTCATCTGAGAATAACATAAAGTGGTGAATTAAGATTTTAGCTGCTTCAGTTAAAGCATCTTGAGGTGTTATAGAACCATCTGTTGTAATTTCAAAAACTAATTTTTCGTAGTCAGTTTTTTGTTCTACACGATAGTTTTCAATTGCATATTTTACATTCTTAATTGGAGTGTAAATGGAGTCAATTGCTATAGTACCGATTGGCGCAGAAGCCTTTTTATTCTCATCAGCTGGTACGTATCCTCTACCTTTTTCGATTGTAAATGTAATTGTTACGTTTACTTTAGCGTCTAAGTTAGCGATAACTAATTCAGGGTTTAAAACTTGGAATCCAGAAATAAATTTCCCTAAATCACCTGCTGTTAATTGATCTTGCCCTGAGATAGTAGCAGTTACAGTTTCAGCATCTGATTCATCAATTTGTTTCTTAAAACGAACCTTTTTCAGATTTAAAATGATCTCTGTAACATCTTCCACTACTCCTGGAATAGTTGAAAATTCGTGCTCAACTCCTTCAATTTTGATTGAAGTGATCGCATATCCTTCTAATGAAGAAAGTAACACTCTACGTAGAGCATTTCCAACTGTAATCCCGTATCCTGGCTCTAATGGACGGAACTCGAATTGTCCGAATTTAGAGTCAGACTCTACTAAGATTACTTTGTCAGGTTTGATGAAATTTAAAATAGTCATTTTATTAGTCTGATTTTAAGGTTTATTTAGAATATAACTCGACGATTAATTGCTCTTTAATATCTTCTGGAATTTGAACTCTTTCTGGAGCTTTTGTGAAAGTTCCTGATTTTTGTTCGTCGTTCCAAATTAACCAATCGTACTCGCTACGTGCGTGTAAAGAGTTTGTGATTGCAGTTAAAGATTTAGATTTTTCTCTAACAGCGATTACATCACCAGCTTTTAATTGGTAAGAAGGGATGTTCACGATTTCTCCGTTTACAGTTACGTGTTTGTGAGATACTAATTGACGTGCAGCACTACGTGAGTTTGCGATACCTAAACGGTAAACTACGTTATCTAAACGAGATTCACATAATTGTAATAATACTTCACCTGTAATTCCTTTAGAAGCATTTGCTTTTTTGTATAAGTTAGCAAATTGACGCTCTAAAATACCGTAAGTATATTTTGCTTTTTGTTTTTCAGTTAACTGAATAGCGTATTCTGATTTTTTAGCTCTTCTTTTGTTAGGTCCGTGTTGCCCTGGAGGATATTTCTTTTTCTCAAAAGATTTATCGTCACCGAAAATTGGTTGTCCAAATTTTCTTGCAATTTTAGTTTTTGGTCCTGTATATCTTGCCATGATTTGTTACTATTAAATATATTAAATAATTAAATTGAGAAAAATGATTATACTCTTCTCTTTTTAGGTGGACGACATCCATTGTGTGGTAATGGAGTAACATCAACGATTTCAGAAACCTCGATACCACCGTTATGAATTGTTCTAATAGCAGATTCACGACCTTGACCTGGTCCTTTCACGAATACTTTTACTCTTCTTAATCCTGCTTCGTATGCAACTGTTGTTGCATCTTGAGCAGCTACTTGAGCAGCGTAAGGAGTGTTCTTTTTAGATCCACGGAATCCCATTTTACCTGCTGAAGACCAAGAGATAACTTCACCGTTTTTGTTTGTTAAAGTAACGATAACGTTGTTAAACGATGCTTGAATATGAGCTTGTCCAGTAGCTTCAATAACTACTTTTCTTTTCTTTACTACTTTCTGATTTTTTGCCATGATCCTATTTATTATTTAGTGGCTTTTTTCTTGTTAGCAACTGTTTTCTTTTTACCTTTTCTTGTACGTGAGTTATTTTTTGTTCTTTGACCACGTAATGGTAAACCTAATCTGTGACGAATACCTCTTTGACATCCGATATCCATTAAACGTTTAATGTTTAATTGGATTTCCGATCTTAATTCACCTTCTACTTTGAAAGTTTCATTAATCGATGCACGGATTGCATTGATTTCTTCATCAGTCCATTCGCTAACTTTTGTATCTTCTGAAATGTTATTTTCAGCTAAGATTTTAGAAGCACTACTTCTTCCGATCCCGTAAATGTATGTAAGTCCGATTACCCCTCTTTTGTTTTTAGGTAAATCTACACCTGAAATTCTTGCCATAATTCTAAATAATTAACCTTGTCTTTGTTTAAACTTAGGATTCTTTTTGTTGATCACATACAAACGTCCTTTACGACGCACAATTTTACAGTCAGCACTTCTCTTTTTAATGGATGCTCTAATTTTCATCTTTGTAAATTTATTTATAATCCGATAGAGTTAACGTATCTACATTAACTCTACCACCAGTCGTTATTATTTCTTTTAGTATCTGTAAGATATTCTTCCTTTCGTTAAATCGTAAGGAGACATCTCTATTTTAACTCTATCACCTGGTAATAATTTGATATAGTGCATACGCATTTTACCAGATATGTTACATGTTACAACATGTCCATTTTCTAATTCGACACGGAACATTGCATTTGATAATGCTTCTGTAATCGTACCGTCTTGTTCAATATGTTTTTGTTTAGCCATAAATCTTTTTAATAAAATCTTATTAGATATCTCTTGAAGTTCTACCTGAAGACATTAAACCATCGTAACGGTGATTTAATAAATATGTATTAATTTGTTGTACAGTATCTAAGATAACTCCCACCATAATTAACATTGATGTACCTCCAAAGAACATTGCTAAGCTCTGTTCTACACCTAATAATTTTACAATCGCTGGCAAAACAGCAAGCAAAGTTAGTAAAATTGCTCCAGGTAACGTAATTTTTGATAAAATTTCGTCTAAAAAATTTGCAGTTTCTTTTCCAGGACGGATTCCAGGGATGATTCCTCCGTTACGTTTAAGATCTTCTGCCATTTGGTTTACTGGGATTGTGATCGCAGTATAGAAATATGTGAAGATAATAATTAGTAATCCGAAGATCAAATTATATTCCCACGTAAATGGATCTGCCATTTTCGCGAAGAATGCTTTTACTGGACTTCCTTCGTCTAAGAAATAGTTTGCCAATGTTCCTGGTAAAAACATAATTGCTTGTGCGAAGATAATAGGCATTACACCTGCTGCATTTACTTTAAGTGGAATATATGAACGTACAGAGTCTGTAACTGATCTCATATATGAACTACTTGAAGTTTGCGCTCTTCTTACATATTGTACTGGTACTTTACGCACCGCTGCAACAATCATAATACACATTGCAATAACTAGGATTAACCCTAACATTTCTATCAAGAAGAAAATACCGTTTGAAGGATCTACTTCAAATGCATTAAATATTGCTTTTGGTAAGTCGGCTAGGATACCAACCATAATTAAGATTGAAATACCATTACCTATACCTTTGTCAGTAATTTTTTCTCCCATCCACATGGCAAAGATTGTCCCTGTAATCAAAATGATTGTTGAAGGGAACCAGAACCAAAAGTTGGTTGGAGGAATTACATAGATAGCATATGAAGAAGTTGGATCGTAAGGTAAAATTTGAGAAGTTACCAATGTAAGGTATGCTGGTGCTTGCACCAAACAAATCCCGATTGTTAACCATCTCGTAATTTGATTTACTTTGTTACGTCCGCTTTCTCCTTCTTTTTGTAGTTTTTGGATGTAAGGTACTGCTAATCCCATCAATTGTATAACAATCGAAGCAGAGATATAAGGCATAATTCCTAACGCAAATACGGAAGCTCTCTTAAAAGAACCTCCGGTAAAAGAGTTTAATAATCCTAAAATTCCTGAATTTGCATTTTCTTGGTCTGCAACAAAACGATTAACCTCGTTAATATCGACACCTGGAAGTGGAATATGAGAACCGAATCTATAAACCAACAATAGAAGGATAGTTACAAGTAACTTATCCTTCAATTCTTTTATGCTCCAGATATTTTTTATGGTCTGTATAAACCCTTTCATCTATAAAATATATTCTTAAGCGTTAACTAATTCTACTTTACCTCCTGCTTTCTCAATAGCCTCTTGAGCTGTTTGAGTGAATTTATCAGCAGTAACATTAACAGTAGCTTTTAACTCACCACGACCTAAGATTTTAACTAAGTCATTTTTGTGAGCTAATCCTAACTGAACTAATGTTTCTTTATTTAAAGTATCTGTAATTTTGTTGTTATCAACTAATTGTTGAATTGTGTCTAAATTGATTCCTGTGTACTCAACTCTGTTGATGTTTTTGAAACCAAATTTAGGTAAACGTCTTTGTAAAGGCATTTGTCCACCTTCGAAACCGATTTTTCTTGAATAACCAGAACGAGATTTAGCACCTTTGTGTCCACGACCTGCTGTCAAACCGTTTCCACTACCTTCACCTCTACCTTTACGGAATTTATTTTGTACTGAACCAGCAGCTGGTTTTAAATTACTTAAATTCATTTTTAATAATTTTTAAAAGGTTAAAAGCGATTAAGCTCTTTCTACTACTACTAAGTGTGAGATTTTACGGATCATTCCTTCAATTTGAGGAGTAGATTCGTGCTCAACAACTTGATTCAACTTTTTTAAACCTAAAGCAACTAATGTAGCTTTTTGAGATTTATCACGGTTGATTGCACTACGTGTTTGTTTTACTCTTACTTTGCTCATTTTACTTTTTTTTAACCGTTGAATACTTTAGTTACAGAAATACCTCTTTGACGAGCAATAGTTTCTACAGAACGTAAGCTTAATAAAGCACGGAAAGTAGCTTTTACTGCATTGTGAGGGTTAGAAGAACCTTTAGATTTTGATAATACATCATGTACACCAACTGACTCTAATACCGCACGTACTGTACCACCTGCAATTACCCCTGTACCTTTTGATGCTGGACGGATGAATACTTGCGCACCACCGAAACGAGCTTCTTGTTCGTGAGGAATTGTGTTGTTAAATAATGGAACACGTACTAAGTTTTTCTTAGCATCTTCGATTGCTTTAGCGATTGCAGAAGCTACATCTTTAGATTTCCCTAAACCGTAACCTACAACACCATTACCATCTCCTACTACAACAATAGCAGAGAATCCGAATGCTCTACCTCCTTTTGTTACTTTAGTAACACGTTGTACTCCAACTAAACGATCTTTTAAATCTAATCCTGTTGGCTTTACTCTTTCTACGTTTTTAAATCCTAACATAATTTCTTTCTCTTTTTTAGAATTTTAATCCACCTTCTCTAGCACCATCTGCTAAAGCTTTGATTCTACCATGATATACGAAACCGTTACGATCAAAAACTACAGTTTCAATTCCTTTTGCAACAGCTTTAGCAGCTAATGCTTTTCCAACTGATACAGAAACTTCAGATTTTGTACCTTCTACAGCAACACCTTTTTCACGAGATGATGCAGAAGCTAAAGTTACTCCATTGTTATCGTCAATAATTTGAGCGTAAATTTCTTTGTTAGAACGGTAAACTGATAAACGAGGTTTAGTTTCTGTTCCAAAAATATTTCGACGCACGCGTCTTTTTATTTTTTGTCTTTTTTCTACTTTAGATAATGCCATTTTTCAATGATTTTTATGCAGATTTACCTGCTTTTCTTCTAATAATTTCTCCTACGTATTTAATTCCTTTTCCTTTGTAAGGCTCTGGCTTACGGTAAGAACGAATTTTCGCTACGATCATTCCTAATAATTGATTATCATGAGATGATAATGTAATAATTGGGTTTTTACCTTTTTCTGTTAAAGTTTCAACTTTAATTTCTGTAGGTAATTCAATAACGATATTGTGAGAGAAACCTAATGACAAATCTAATTTTTGTCCGTTGTTAGATGCTCTATAACCAACACCAACTAATTCTAATTGTTTTTTGAAACCTTCAGTTACACCAGTAATCATGTTATTGATTAATGAGCGGTATAAACCATGTAAAGCTTTGTTATCTTTAGAATCGTTTGGACGAACTACAGTTAAAACTCCGTCTTCGATTGTTAAATCAAATCCTTCTTTTAACTCTCTTGTCATTGTAATGTTGTTACCTTTTACAGTAACTACGTTATCTTTAAATTCAACAGTTGCTGCTGCAGGGATGTTGATATGTGCGTGTCCTATTCTTGACATAATTTCTTAATTTTTAAAAGATTAATAAACAAAACATAAAACTTCACCACCTACATTCTCTTGACGAGCTTGTTTATCTGTCATCACACCTTTAGAAGTTGAGATGATAGCAACACCTAAACCGTTTAATACACGAGGTAATTCTTTAGATCCTGCGTATTGACGTAAACCTGGAGTTGAAGCTCTTTTGATTTTACGGATAGCTGGCTCTTTAGTAACTTTGTCGTACTTTAAAGCGATTTTGATTGTTCCTTGAGGTTGATCTTGTCCTTCGAATTTGTAGTTCAAGATGTAACCTTGTTCAAATAAGATCTTAGTGATCTCTTTTTTAATTTTAGATGCAGGGATTTCCACTACTTTGTGTCCTGCCATCATTGCATTTCTAACGCGAGTTAGAAAATCTGAAATTGGATCTGTATACATAAATAATTCTATAGTATAGCGCGTAAGCACTACTTTTAAAATTAAACTTTTACCAAAATGCACTATGCATTTGGGTTGCAAATATATTGCATATTTTTTAATTACAAACTATTAATCTAAATAATTTATTTTTAAAGCGCTAAGCCGTAGGCAAAAAGCTTGTTTGATGGATGATTATTGAAAATTAATTTGATAAAAAACTTATTCAAAAATAATTTTTAAAATCAATTTAGAAATAATCATCTAAAATTATGATTTAGAAACGTTACGTCCAATCACAATTATTTTTAGTAAATAGACGATAAAACAAGATAAAGCCAAGGAAACTATACCAAAGAATACTAATAAACCTCCAGCAATTTCATATTTCTTTTTAAAATAGAAATCCCAACTATCCAATAACTTTACTTCTGAAGGAATAATTGTTTCAACAAAATCATCTGAATCATTTTTGAGTAAATAACTATTATCACTTGTTTTGATATAATAGTCATTTTGGATTTGCTGAATTTTTTTAACATTTGGTAATTGTTCCTGATCAGTCTCTAAGAAACAATTGTCAGAAGAATCTATAAAACTTAATTTTACATTGTCAATCAGTGGAACAGACCAATAATCTCCAATTCCCACATCAACATCTTTGATTGCCGAAACAATTCCGCTACCTATAAGTGCAAAAAAATAGAGACTGTAACAAAATACAAAAGGCGATAAAAGAGCAAATACAATTTTTCGTTTTTTCTTATTCTTAAAAAATGCACTAAATATTGTAAATACAAAAGCTAAAATACTTGCTACAATAAAGATGAAAATCAAATGAAATAGGATGACAAATAGTGGTCCCATAAATATATTTAGTCTGATAATACGTTGTGTAAATATAGCTAAAGCATGTATTAATACACAAAAAAAATCCTTACTCAATAAAGAGTAAGGATTTAATATTTCTAAAGCTATTGGTAAATTACCAAGACGCTTTTTTAACACCTGGGATTAACCCTTCGTTCGCCATTTCGCGGAAAGTTACACGAGAGATCCCGAAAGTTCTCATGTATCCTCTTGGACGACCTGTTAATTTACAACGGTTGTGTAAACGTACAGGAGAAGCGTTTTTAGGTAATTTTTGTAATGCTTCGTAGTCACCAGCTTCTAATAAAGCTTGACGTTTCGCAGCATATTTAGCAACTAATGCTTCTCTTTTGCGCTCACGCGCTTTCATTGATTCTTTAGCCATGACTTCTTATTTTTCTTTAGTAAATGGTAATCCGAATTTAGATAATAAAGCTTTAGCTTCTTTATCTGTTTTCGCTGAAGTTACAAAGGTAATATCTAAACCTTGAATTTTCTTGATTTTATCAATATTAATTTCTGGGAAGATAATTTGTTCTTTGATACCTAAATTATAGTTACCTCTACCGTCGAAACCTGTAGAAGAAATACCGCTAAAATCACGTACACGTGGTAAAGCTGCAGATACTAAACGGTCTAAGAATTCATACATCTTCTCACCACGTAAAGTTACTTTAGCCCCAATTGGCATTCCTTTACGTAATTTGAAAGCTGCTTCATCTTTCTTAGAAATTGTTCCTACTGCTTTTTGACCAGTGATTAATTCTAACTCTTCGATAGCGTAATCAACGATTTTTTTGTCAGCTGTAGCCGCACCTAAACCTTGAGATAAAACAATTTTCTCTAATTTAGGAACTTGCATAATAGATTTGTATCCGAACTCTTCTTTAAGAGCAGCTACAATCTCTTCTTTATATTTAACCTGCGGACGAGGTGTGTATGTTGTTGTACTCATCTTAGATAGCTTTTCCTGATTTTTTAGTAATTCTTACTTTTTTCCCTCCTTCTTCTTTGATCGCTACTTTCGTTGCTTTCCCAGTTTCTGGATCTACTAAAGCCAATTTACATAAATAGATTTGAGCTTCTTTTTCAACAACTCCACCTTGTGGATTTTGTGCGCTTGGCTTTACACGTTTTTTTGCAATATTAACCCCTTCAACGATAGCTTTAGCTTTGTCAGGGAATACGCGTAACACAGTACCAGTTTGACCTTTGTTAGATCCTGATAATACGACTACTTTGTCTCCTTTTTTAATTTTTAACTTTGCCATGTTGTTCTATTATAATACCTCTGGGGCTAATGATACAATTTTCATATATTCTTTATCACGTAACTCACGAGCAACTGGACCGAATACACGAGTACCACGCATTTCTCCTTGAGTGTTCAATAATACACATGCATTATCGTCGAAACGGATATATGAACCGTCTTTTCTACGAACTTCTTTTTTAGTTCTAACTACAACAGCTTTTGATACAGCACCTTTTTTAACGTTTCCTGAAGGTGTAGCTTCTTTGATCGCAACTACGATTTTGTCACCTACTGATGCGTATCTTCTTTTAGTACCACCTAAAACGCGGATTACTAATGCTTCACGAGCTCCTGTGTTATCTGCAACTTTTAATCTAGATTCTTGTTGTAACATAACTTATCTTATTTAGCTCTTTCAATGATTTCTACTAATCTCCATCTTTTGTTTTTAGACAAAGGACGAGTCTCCATGATACGCACTGTGTCACCTTCGTTACACTCGTTATTTTCGTCGTGCGCTGTATATTTCTTCGTTTTTAAAACGAATTTCCCATAGAATGGGTGCTTTTGCTTCTTAGTTTCAGCTACAACAATGGTTTTTTCCATTTTGTTTGATGTAACTAAACCTACTCTTTCTTTTCTTAATTTTCTTTCCATCAGTTACAGATTACTGTTATGATTGTTTTTCGTTTAACACGGTATTCAAACGAGCAATTGTTCTGCGTAAGTCTCTAATACCGATTGGATTTGCTACAGGAGAAACAGCGTTTGTCAATTTTAATTGATCGTAGTTCGCTTGTTCTTCAGCTATTTTAGCTTGTAACTCCTCAACACTTAGATTTCTAATATCTGCTGCTTTCATTTTTTCTTAATTTTTGAAATTATTAATTTTGGAAATCACGTGCAACGATAAACTTAGTCTTAACAGGTAACTTCTGAGCTGCTAAACGCAATGCTTCAGTTGCAACCTCTACTGGCACACCTCCTACTTCGAATAAGATACGACCTGGTTGTACAGGAGCTACCCAATATTCTGGTGCACCTTTACCTTTACCCATACGTACCTCTGCTGGTTTCTTAGTAATTGGTTTATCTGGAAATATTTTAATCCATAATTGACCCTCTCTCTTCATGAAACGAGTTGCAGCAATACGAGCTGCCTCGATTTGACGTGCTGTAATAAACGCTTCGTCTAAAGATTTGATCCCGAAAGTCCCGTAAGCTAATTGAGTTCCTCTGTGAGAAACACCTTTCATCTTACCTTTTTGGGTTTTTCTAAACTTTACTCTTCTCGGTGATAACATATCTACTTAATTCTTTATGTTAGTTGTTAAACTAAATTATCGCTTTCTATTATTAGATCTTTCACCTCCCTTTCTGTTGTTGTCAGATTTTTTTTGTTTTTTCTGTAATCCAACTAAAGGAGATAATTCTCTCTTACCATATACCTCACCTTTCATGATCCATACTTTGATCCCTAAACGACCGTAAGTTGTATGAGCTTCTGAAATGTGGTAATCAATGTCTGCACGGAATGTAGACAAAGGAATACGTCCATCTTTATAAGTTTCAGAACGTGCCATCTCTGCACCGTTTAAACGACCAGAGATTTGAACTTTGATTCCTTCTGCGTTCATTCTCATTGCTGATTGAATTGCCATTTTAATAGCACGACGGTAAGAAATACGATTCTCAATTTGACGAGCGATACTATCCCCTACTAAGATTGCATCTAATTCTGGTCTCTTAATTTCGAAGATGTTAATTTGAACCTCTTTACCAGTGATTTTCTTTAACTCTTCTTTTAATTTGTCAACTTCTTGTCCACCTTTACCAATAATGATACCTGGACGAGCAGTAGTTACAGTTACTGTAACCAATTTTAAAGTACGATCGATGTAAATACGAGAAACTCCGGCTTTAGACAAACGCGCTCTTAAATAAGTACGAATTTTTGCATCTTCTGCAATTTTATCACCGTAATCATTTCCACCGTACCAGTTAGAATCCCATCCTCTGATGATTCCTAAACGATTTCCGATTGGATTAGTTTTTTGTCCCATATTCTTAATCTTGTACTTTTTGTTTATCTTCTTTAGTTCCTAAAACCAAAGTTACATGGTTTGAACGTTTTCTGATTCTATGTGCTCTACCTTGAGGTGCAGTACGAATTCTTTTTAATTGACGTGCACTATCAACAGAGATTTCTTTAACATATAATCCAGCTTCTTCAACATCAGCTCCTTCGTTTTTGATTTGCCAGTTAGCGATAGCGCTTAATAACAATTTCTCTAAACGGATTGAAGCGTGGTTTTTAGTATATTTTAAAATACCTAAAGCTTTTTGAATTTCAACTCCACGGATAATATCTACTACTAATCTCATCTTACGAGGAGAAGTAGGAACATTATTTAATTTCGCAAAAGCTACCTGCTTGTTAGCTTCTTTGATTCTTTCGTTACTTAATCTTTTTCTAGATCCCATGGCCCTTTACTATTTTTTTCCTTTGTTTTTAGCTCCGGCATGACCTCTAAAAGTACGTGTAGGAGCGAACTCACCTAATTTATGACCTACCATATTCTCAGTAACATAAACAGGAATAAATTGCTTTCCGTTGTGTACTGCGATTGTTTGACCAACAAAATCAGGAGAAATCATTGATGCTCTTGACCATGTTTTGATCACGTTTTTGCTACCGCTTTCTACGTTAGCAAGAACTTTCTTTTCTAATTTATAGTGGATGAATGGTCCTTTTTTTAATGAACGTGCCATAAATTATTTTTTTCTTCTTTCAACAATATATTTGTTAGACGCTTTCTTCTTGTCACGAGTTTTGTAACCTTTCGCTGGAATACCGTTACGAGAACGAGGGATACCTCCTGTCGCACGACCTTCACCTCCACCCATTGGGTGATCTACAGGGTTCATAACCATTGGACGAGTTCTTGGACGGCGACCTTGCCATCTAGAACGACCAGCTTTACCAGAAACTTCTAACTGATGGTCTGTGTTAGAAACAACACCTACTGTTGCTTTACACTCCACTAAAATCATTCTTGATTCACCACTTGGTAACTTAACGATAGCATATTTACCATCACGCGCAACTAATTGAGCATAAGTACCTGCACTTCTTGCCATAACTGCTCCTTGCCCTGGACGTAACTCAATACAAGAGATCACTGTACCTAATGGCATATTTTTAAGCTTCATAGCATTACCTACTTCTGGTTCTACGTTTTCACCTGAAACAATTACTTGTCCAGCTTTCAAACCATTTTGAGCAATAATGTAACGTTTTTCACCATCTTCGTAAGATAATAAAGCGATGAATGCAGTTCTGTTTGGATCGTATTGTACAGATTCTACAGTTGCAGCACCTTCTTTATCACGTTTGAAGTCGATGATACGATATTTTTGTTTGTGTCCACCACCGATATAACGCATTGTCATTTTACCAGTGTTGTTACGTCCACCCGATTTAGATTTTCCTTCAACTAATGTCTTTTCTGGCTTAGCATTTTTATCTACTGCCGCAAATTCATTAACCACTCTAAAACGTTGTCCCGGGGTGATAGGTTTTAATTTTCTTACTGACATTTTTTAATTCTTAAATTATCCGAACAACTCTATTTCTTGACCTTCAGCTAAGCTAACGATCGCTTTTTTCAACTTATTTGTTTTTCCAGTTTGAAAACCTGTTTTTGTGTAACGAGTTTTTACTTTTGGAGCAGATACTAAAGTACTAACAGAAACTACAGATACACCGTAAGTTTTTTCTACAGCTTCTTTAATTTGAATTTTGTTAGCTTTTGTGTCTACATAAAACGAATATTGCCCTAACAACTCACTGTTATTAGTTGCTTTTTCTGAAATTACTGGTTTAATTATGATTCCCATTTTCTTCGTCTTATTTTGTTAAATTTTCTTGAACTGTTGCTAAAGAACCTTCTAAAAATACGATTTGAGAAGCATTAATTAAATCAAATACATTTAATTCCTCAGTTGTAACAACTTTAACTTTTTGTAAGTTACGAGAAGATAAATATACATTGCTATTAGATTCACCTAATACAAATAATGATTTTGTGTTCTCTAATCCTAAATCAGTTAAAACAGTTTTGAACTCTTTAGTTCTTGGTGCTTCGAAAGAAAAGTTTTCAACAACTTTGATTTCATTCTCAGCTAATTTTTGTGATAAAACTGATTTTTTAGCTAATCTCTTTTGTGCTTTGTTTAATTTGAAAGAGTAGTTTCTTGGACGTGGCCCGAAAACTCTACCTCCTCCTCTAAACACTGGAGATTTGATAGAACCAGCACGAGCTGTACCTGTTCCTTTTTGCTTTTTGATTTTACGAGTTGATCCCGCAATCTCAGCTCTTTCTTTTGCTTTGTGCGTTCCTTGGCGTTGAGCTGCTAAATATTGTTTAACTTCTAAGTACACTGTGTGTGTAGAAGGCTCAATTCCGAAAACTGCCTCGTCTAAAGATACTGTTCTTCCAGTTTCTTGACCTTTGATGTTTAATACTACTACTTCCATCTTCTAACGATTACGTATGAATTTTTAGGACCTGGGATAGCACCTTTAACAATTAAAAGATTTTTCTCAGTATCCACTTTAAGTACTTTTAAGTTCTGAACAGTAACTTGTTTACCACCCATTCTTCCAGCCATACGCA
>NZ_DLOC01000063.1:0-11337 GCF_002478465.1 Empedobacter sp. UBA7494 | reverse complement strand
GACTCAATTTCTTTTACAACACTCAACTTAAAAGACATACTGTAATCTCGCTGAGTACGTTTGACATAATTGCTTCTTTCTTCCATAATAACGATTTCTTTTTTGTATCGCTATTTCAGGACGGGACACGAGATAAAAACAAAAAACCACTCAATTTGAGTGGTTTTTTTTATGTTTAATTTTTAGCGTTATTGCGACGTTTTTTCTTTAAACGATTCGTTTGAACTAATTGTTTATGTTTTGGATCTTTTAACTTGTCCACTAAAACTTGTAAATGAATTTCTTCTTTTTTTGCCTTTTTAGCCATTTTTCTTGGTTTTAAATTTGATTTAAATTAATCATTATTTTTCAAGTTTTCAAATTTAAAGTTTTAATTATAAAATATTTAACGTTTATTTTTTAGGTTTTGCTCCCATATGAAATACTAATTTACCGCCATTTACGATATCAAAATGATTTAAATTGAACGAAGAGTAAGACTTTCCATTAAGTTCTATTTTTTGAATGTAGACATTTTTCTTCGATTGATTTTTGACTTCAATTTCAAATTGTTTACCGTTTTCTAGATTTAAAATGGCATGATCTACCAATGGGCTTCCAATTGCGTAATCTGTCGATCCTTGTTGAACAGGATAAAAACCAAGTGCACTAAAAATATACCACGCACTCATTTGTCCTGTGTCATCATTTCCGCCCAAACCATCTGGTGTAGGTTTGTATTGCATATCTAAAATCATTCTAATTTTTTCTTGTGTTTTCCAAGCTTGTCCAGCCCAATTATATAAATAGGCAACATGATGAGCGGGTTCATTTCCATGAACATATCCACCAATAATTCCTTCTCGAGTAATATCTTCTGTATCAGCAAAATATTCGTCAGGTAAATGCATTGTAAATAATTCATCAAGCTTTTCACCAAATTTCTTTTTGCCACCCATCGCATTGATCAATCCATCAGGATTTTGGGGAACAAAGAAGCTGAAATTCCATGAGTTACCTTCTATAAATCCTTGTCCATGCGTATTCAAAGGTTCAAATTCTTTTTTGAAACTTCCATCTGCTAATCGAGGACGCATAAATCCGATTGAAGCATCATAATTATTTTTCCAATTTTCTGAACGTTTCATAAATGTTTCATACACATCCATTCTGTTCAATTTTTTGGCAGCTTGCGCGATCGACCAATCATCAAACGCATATTCTAACGTATTCGAAATTGATGTTCCATTTTTCTCGGCTGGTATAAAACCTTTGTCGATATAATCACCAATTCCTTCATAATCTCTTTTGTTCGCCGTAACAATACATGCATCTAAAGCAGCATTTGCATCACCATTATAAACTCCCTTTACAATTGCATCTGCAATAACCGTAACCGAATGATATCCGCTCATACACCAATTTTCGTTTGCATAATGCGACCAAATTGGTAGCATTTTTATTGGATTTTGTTCATAATGTTTCATCATCGATTTTACCATATCATTGTTACGTTTTGGTTGAATGATATTAAACAATGGATGTAAAGCGCGATAAGTGTCCCAAAGTGAGAAAGTTGTATAATTTGTAAAATCTTTTGCTTGATGAATTTCTTGATCTAAGCCTTTGTATTGACCATTTACATCCATGTAAGTTGTTGGATTGATAAATGTATGGTACATCGCTGTATAGAAATTTATTTTATCGTTTTCTGAAGCTTTGATCTGAATGCGATTCAATTCTTTGTTCCAATTTTCTTTGGCTTCATTTTTTACTTGTTCAAAATTCCAATGTGGAATTTCTGTTATCAAATTTTCTAAAGCATTGGTTTGACTGACAGGAGAAATAGCAAACTTTATTTTTACTTTTTCATTTTGTTCTGTATCGAAATCAAAAAACATTTTAATTTTTTTACCTTCAATCAAAGGGAAATTTTGTGTTTCGTTCCATTTTCTCCAAAATCCTTTATAATCGACTTGACCATCTTCATTTTTTTGACCATAATTTTTAAATGGTTTAGAAAAAGTCATCGCAAAATAAACTGTTCTATTTCTTGCCCAACCTCGTGTTTGTCGATAACCAGTAACTAATGTATCGTTCACAACTCTTACATACGTCCAAGTATTTTTGTCATCGTAATTGTAAATTCCCGCATTCAAATCAAAAATAATATGCGATTGAGTAGATTTTGGAAAAGTATATTGATGAAAACCAACTCGAGTAGTAGCGGTCATTTCAGCCCAAATGTTATAGTCCTCCAATTTTACTTTGTAATATCCGGCTTCAGCAAATTCATTTTGATGAGAAAACCTTGAACGATAACCACTTTCAGGATGTTGAGCAGTTCCGGGATTTAATTGCAATTTACCTACTGTTGGCATAATCAAAAAATCACCTAAATCAGAATGTCCTGTTCCATTAAAATGAGTGTGACTAAAACCTGTAATTGTTTTATCTTCAAAACGGTAACCAGCACAATAATCATATACTTTTGGATTATATTTATGATTGACAGAATAGGGAATAGAGTCGGTTTCGGGACTCAATTGTACAGCACCAAAAGGCACAGTTGCACCTGGAAATGTATGTCCCATTTTTTCGGTTCCAATCATTGGATTGACATATTTGACTAAGTTTTGTTGTTGTGCAAATCCTAAATTGTAGAGAGAAAACAGTGTGATTAATAATTTTAATTTCATCGATTTCGTTTTCAAGTATTAATTTAATCTAAAGTTAATAGAAATCATCGAAATCAAAAAAAGAAAGGAAAGCTTTTGAATTTCCTTTCGAATCTTTATTTATTATAAAATCATTTCGGGAATTTCTCCTTCAATAATTAATTTTCCTTCAGTTGCATTTTTGATATCTTCCACAGAAATTCCTGGTGCTCGCTCTAATAATTTGAAACCACCTTCTGGTAAAACTTCTAAAACAGCTAATTCAGTAACAATTTTTTTGACACATTTTATTCCTGTTAAAGGAAGTGTACATTCTTTTAGAAGTTTAGATTCTCCTGCTTTGTTCACATGTTGCATCGCTACAATAATATTATCAGCCGAAGCCACTAAATCCATTGCACCGCCCATTCCTTTTACCATTTTTCCAGGAATTTTCCAGTTGGCAATGTCTCCATTCTCCGAAACTTCCATTGCGCCTAAAATAGTTAAATTAATTTTTCGGGCTCTAATCATTCCAAAACTCATTGCCGAATCAAAGAAAGCTGATCCGGGCAAAGTGGTGATTGTTTGTTTACCAGCATTAATAAAATCAGGATCTTCTTCACCATCAATAGGAAAAGGTCCCATTCCCAATAAACCATTCTCAGATTGTAAAACAACGTTTACATTTTCAGGAATATAATTAGCAACCAATGTCGGAATTCCGATTCCTAAATTTACATAATATCCGTCTTTTACCTCTTTTGCAATTCGTTTTGCAATTCCATTTTTATCTAACATTGCTTTTATGGTTTTGGTTGAACAGTTCTGTTTTCAATTCGTTTTTCGTACTTCGCACCCTGAATAATACGATTGACATAAACGCCAGGCGTATGAATTTGATTTGGATTTAATTCACCAACTTCTACTAATTCTTCTACTTCTGCAATGGTAATTTTTCCACACATTGCTGCCGGATGATTAAAATTTGCAGTTGCACCACGAAAAACTAAATTTCCAGCAGTATCACCTTTCCAAGCTTTAACGATTGCAAAATCAGGTTCGAAAGCATATTCTAACAAATATTCTTTCTCAATACCATGAAAAGTAAATTTTCTAATCTCTTTACCTTCAGCAACTTCAGTACCAACTCCTGCAGGAGTAAAAATTGCAGGCATTCCATAACCAGCAGCCATTAAACGAGTTGCTAAAGTTCCTTGTGGAATTAATTCTACTTCTAATTCTCCTGAAAGCATTTGACGCTCAAATTCAGCATTTTCTCCAACATAAGAAGAAATCATTTTTTTGATTTGTCGTCCTTGTAATAATAATCCTAAACCAAAATCGTCTACACCTGCATTGTTACTAATACACGTAAGGTTATTGATTTTTTTGTCTACCAATCCTTGAATCAAGTTTTCAGGAATTCCAGAAAGTCCAAAGCCTCCAACAGCAAGCGTCATTCCGCTTTCTACGCCTTGTAGCGCTTCTTCGATGCTGTTTACTTTTTTGTTTATCATTTTTGTTGTGTTTGATCAAATATAATTCTAATGTTAAAGATAAATAAAAACCATTCATATTTCAATTAACCTACAAAAATCTTAGGTTAACCTCTTAAATTTAGATAGCAAAATATCGATATATACTTTTGTTTAGAAGATTATATGAGGACATGATAAAGTTGTGCAAGGCTGAGAATCGAAATTTATTTGAAAATAAATTTATTAGGATAAATGCTTTAAATGATACAAATCCGATTTTGGATTTTGCTTTTATTGATGATGTTGCGTTAAGCGGAATGGGTACTTATCAAAAAGTAATCAAAGAAAGTGGTTATATTATTTTAATGCCTTTATTGAATAATATTCGCTTGAATATGAATGGTTTTAATTGGAAAATTGAAGTCAATCAAGCATTTGTTTATTACTTAGAAAAAGGAACTATAATAGAAATAGAAGGCGATTTGAGCCACGATTTTTCTTATTTCTATGCGTTATTCATCGTAAAAGAAAAACAGCAAATTGCTAAAATGATTGTTCCAATTGATTTGGATAGAGAGAATCGTTTAGAGAAAATAATCCGACATGATTTGTTTAATGTTTTTTTAGGAAAATTTGACTTGAGAAAAGAATCTGAATTACCATTCAAAAGAAACGAAAGAAGTTGGTAAATCATATCTTTGACAGGTATTTTTGAAGTTCACAATCGTTTAATAGAATCAAGAGATTTATTACAAATAAGATCTGATGAGAATGTTGAATTTGAATCGTTGAGCGAAAATTCTTTGTTAATGGTAATTGATTACTAATGTTAAAAATACTTAACAAAATGGAAAGAATAGATTTTATAAAAAATAGTTTAGGATTTTTGGGAGCAAGTTTAATTGTTCCAAAAGTTTTGATGAGTTGCAAAGATTCTACTGTTGTAAATGATTGTGAAGCATGGGCCTCTGAAATAGAAGGTCCATTTCCTACAAAAAATCCAGAAGATTTTTTATCAAAAAATATAAAAGGCGATCGAACAGGAGTGGAGGCGACAATCAAAATTAATGTAACCAATGTTGATGAAAGCTGTCAACCTTTAATAGACGCGATTGTTGATATTTGGCATTGTGATAAAGATGGAAATTATTCGCAATATGGCGGAATACGAATGCAACCAACCGATTATAAATCGTATAAATTTTTGAGAGGTAGACAAGTAACTGATGAAAATGGAAATGTTGAATTCAATTCTATTTTCCCAGGTTGGTACGAAAGTCGTGCAACGCATATCCATGTTCATATTTACGATCAGAAAGGAAAATCATTAAAAGTAACGCAAATTGCTTTTCCAGAAGGTGAAAATTCTGTTGTAGAAATTGTAAATTCAGCCAAAGAATATGGTTATACAAAAGGTTTGAATGGCTATACGTACAATGAGAATGACAATGTTTTTACAGATGATACAGACGGAAATCAATTGGCAAAAGTGAGCGGAAGTTTAGAAAAAGGATATACAATTGAGGCAGATATTGTAATTTCTACAGAAAATATAGAGAAAGCAAAAGAGCCGATGGGCGGAGGGCCAGGAATGCCTCCACCTCCAGATGGAATGCCTCCTTTTGATAGAAAACCAAAAGATGAAAACAATTAAAAAAGTTCAGTTTGCTTATCGTTTAGTGATTGATGCTTCGACAACGTCAATTTGGGAGAAATATGTTTTTCATGCGACGTACAAAGAGTATTATTTGCAAGAGCAACTTTTTCAACAAGAAACGCATAAAGTAGAAACTTTTCGAGAATTGTTGCGCCAAAATAAAAAAGCAGAACAATTGCATTATTTGGTAGGAATGGCGACTATTCCGTATATCGAACAATTGGAAGGAAATTTGTATCAAATCACAGATAATTTGAACAAAATCTACCTTAATTTTGTAGATTTCGAGTTGGATGTTATAAATTCTTCTAATCAAAATCACGCAAATCACAAGGTTGCGCTTACGTTTTATACCAAATAATATTTTTATTTTGGAGAGGTTAACAATCATTATTTAATTTCTTTGGATGAAGAATTAAAAACTAATATCAAAACATTGATGATTCCAAATAGACAACATTTTTCTATTGTTTCAATTGAATTAGAAGATGAATAAAGTAAAAATTACTAAGAGAGAAATCGTTATTTTCAGCATAGTTTCAATTATTTTTCTGTTGATACCATTTATTGCTGCGCCAAATTTTTCGAGCGATCAATCTATTTTCAAAACAGGTTTTTTCAAGCGAATGCTTTTCGAAAATATCTTGTTGTTAGTGTTCTTTTTGGTGAATTATTTTGTGTTAATTCCAAAATTATATTTTCAGAAACGTTATTTTTTCTACATCATTGTTCTTATCATTTTCTTTTTTGTGGTGTACAAATTTCCAGAATTTGCGTTTCATTTTAACAAAGTTCCACCAAAAGCTCCGCCTTTTAATCGTTTTGAGCCTCGAAAACCGCCACGTGATTTTATGATGTGGAGTCCGAAAATTATTATGTTTTCGATGATGGCGATTGTTTCGCTTTTTATACGTCAAAATAAACGTTTTCAGGAAATGAAAAATGAGAAACAATTGTCGGAAATTGCTTATTTAAGAGCGCAAATTAATCCTCATTTTTTGTTCAATACGTTGAATAATATTTATGCTTTAACGCTTCAAAAATCGGATTCTGCTTCGGATGCAGTTATGAAATTATCCAAAATGATGCGATTTGTGGTTTCAGATTCTTCCAAAGATTTTTTGCCATTGCAACAAGATTTAGATTATATCAAGAATTATATTGAGTTGCAAAAATTGAGATTAACGCACAAAGAATCTGTTATTTTTGAGGTTGAAGGAAATCCTGCGGATTTAAGAATTTCACCATTAATTTTAATTAATTTTATCGAAAATGCATTCAAATATGGCGTAATTGATGAAGATTCGCAACCCGTTATTATTTCGATAAAAGTGGAGCAACAAACATTATTTTTAAACGTAGAAAATACCATTTCGAAAGAGGTAACTCTTGAAACTGGAAAAAGTGAAATTGGTTTGAAGAATACGAAAAAGAGATTAGATTATTTTTATACAAATCATTATAAATTAGCTATTCATAATGATTTATCTAAATTTATAGTTGAACTAAAAATTTTCTTGAATGATTAAAGTAATTGCGATGGATGATGAACCGTTGGCATTGATGGTAATCGAAAATTATTGTTCTAGAAATGAACATGTGGAGTTAGTAAAAACCTTCTCAAATTTGAAAGATGCGCAGAAATATATCAATCAATTTCCAATCGATTTGATTGTTTTTGGATATTCAAATTTCGCGTACAAATGGAATTTTACAAAAATTTAGAAAAGAAAATTCCTGTTATTTTTACTACGGCTTTTGCAGAATATGCGGTTGATGGTTTTAATGTTGCGGCGATAGATTATTTGTTGAAACCGATAGATTACGATAGATTTGAGGAAGCAGTGAATAAAGCAGTGTTGATTTTGGTGGATAAAAAACTGAATGAAGACAAAGATTTTTTGACGATTAGAGCCGATTATAAATTGAATAAAATTGCCTACGACGAAATTGATTTTATTGAAGGTTTGGACGATTATGTAAAAATTCATCTCGAAAACGGAAAACGAATTACGGCTCGAATATCGATGAAATCTATTTTAGAAAAGTTGCCTGATCAACTTTTTGTCCGAGTTCATCGATCTTATATCATTTCGATAAAAAAAGTGAAATCAATTCAAAATAAAGTCTTATATTTGAAAGAAGAAGTAATTCCGATTGGCGAAACGTATAAAAATGTCATTCTAGAGTTTTTCAAAGTTTAAGTTGTTAGGAAAATGGAAAAAAAAGTGATTAGTCGATTTATCGTAAACATTTTTTTTTCCAATTTTTTTTTAATTCTACTTTCTATTGCGCTCAATATCGAGACGAATATCAAAATTGGTTTACCATTTAATTCGATTGCGTATTATGCTTTTATTAGCACCATTACGGTATTGTTTTATTTGTACGCCTACAGAATTCCAAAATCTTTAAAATCTTCCAATAATCCAAGAACTCAGTTCTACATTACGCATCGCAAATTTGTTCATTTTTACACTTTTATTTTAGCTGTAATCGCATTAATTTCTGGAATTATTTTAGCGATAAATTGTTTACCGAATTACGAAATATTAACTTGGAAATGGTTGGCTGTTTTATTTTTTACGACAGTTTTATCCTTTGGTTATTATGATTTAAAATTAGGAATTTCATTACGTAAAACGATGTTGTTAAAACCATTTTTAATTGGCTGGACTTGGGCGATTACAACCGTTTTTTTACCTGTTTTATTTTTGATGTTGAAGAATGAAACGCATTATGTCATTGATGCAAAATTCTATTTTCTATTTTCTCAAACCTTTATGTATTGCGTTGTGAATGCGATTTTGTTTGATTTGAAAGATTATGAAGATGATAGCAACCGAAATTTAAAAACCTTTGTTGTAAAATATGGTTATCATTTTACGTTAAACCGCATTATTTTACCCTTAATATTTCTAGGATTTTTGAGTTTTGTAATCTTCGGAATATGTTATGGATTACCACTTCACCGCATATTGTTTATGTTAATTCCGATTGTTTTTTTAGCTATTTTCGCCTTTAAACTCAATCGTCCAAAAGCCATTTTATATTATTTAATTGCGATTGATGGAATGATTTTGTTGAAAGCAATTTGTGGAATTTTAAGCGTAATTTTATTCGAATAATGAATTACAATTTTATTGCGCCATATTATCATTCGTTGAGCCAGTTGATTTTTTTAAATCGTCAACAACAAGCTCATTTTGTGATTTTAAAATATTTGAAAAAGAATGATAAAATCTTGTGGGTTGGAGGAGGAGCGGGAAAATTTATCGCTGAAATAGAAAAGTTAAATCTAAAATTGGATATAGATTATGTTGATTTTTCTTCGAAAATGATTGATTTAGCAAAAAAAGAAAAAACGTCGAACTTAAATATAAATTTTATTGTTGCGGATATTTTTGATTTCGAAACGGATAAAAAATATGATGTGGTGATGACTACTTTTTTGTTTGATCATTTTAATCAATCCAAAGCAGAAGAATTATTTAGTCAATTAAATTCGTATTTGAAAGTAGAAGGGTTGTGGTTTTATGTTGATTTTGTACAAAATCAGAAAGGTTGGCAAAAAAGTGTGACGAATGTGATGTTGAGCTTTTTTAGAATTGTTATTGGTTTGGATATTTCTCAATTGCCTAAAATGCATCAAAGTTTTCTACCCAATTTTAAAATCGTCGAACACAAATTCTTTTTCAAGAAATATATAGAAAGTATCGTTTATCAAAAGAAATAAAAAAAGCGATTCAATTTATTGAATCGCTTTTATTTTACATATAATCGGTGTCTAATTTACCTTTTTTGAACTGAATGATATTCATTTTATTCATTGCCCAAATGCATGGATACATTGGATCGAATTCCCATTTCTTAACTGCGAAATTAGGACGTCCGCCAAATTTATGGTGATTGTTATGTAAACATTCTCCCCACATTAACCAGTCAATCGGCATCAAGTTTGTCGAAGTATCTCCAACATCGTAATTACGGTAACCTAATTTGTGTGAAAACCAGTTGATGATTACACCATGTAGTGGGCTCATCAAAACTTGCATCGGAATGAATACAAAATAAGTCCAAAGTGGAGCGTCAACAGCAACATAAATTAATATGTAAATGATTACCCAAGCTAAACGTACAGCATTATTTCCAGCAAATCTATCCCAAGAACGCCAAGAAGGAACACCTTTTTTGAATTTTTCTAAAACTTGTGTTTTATCGTGGTCAATTTCGTTGTAAACAATACGAGTTCTCCACATCATCGCAAAGAAATTTGGATCATATTGTGGCGAATGTGGATCCTTTTCTGTGTCTGCATACGCGTGATGATGTCTGTGCATAACCCCGTATGTATAGGGACTTAGATAAGATGAACCTTGAAAAATCCACGCTAAAACGTGAAATATTTTTTCCCAAGCTCTTGACATCGTAAACATTGCATGTGATGCATATCGGTGATGAAAAAAAGTTTGGAAAAATAAAGAAGCATACCAATGTATAACAAAGATAATGATTACTGCTGTCATTACTAATTTTAAATTTTTACAAATATAATCGTTAGGATTGTGAATTCCACTAATTAAAATCATAGAACTCATAAAATTATTGATTATTTATAATGAAAAAATTTAATTATAATCTGCTCTAATCAAATAAATTATCCATTTAATAGTAGGTTTTTAAATGTAATTATTTAATACTAAATACGTTGATTAAATAAATGTTAAAGTTATAAACCTAAATAAGCAATTATTTCTCTTGCGACTGCTGCACCAGCTCTATTTGCAAAGAAGATGAAAAGACTTTGAAAGCGAAATATCCAATTGCTTACAAGCATATCAAGAAGTTTGAAACAACAACGAACAAAACAGGAATTGCTTTACCCGAAGTTTTGAAAACAAGAAAACCGTTTTGGTATTCTTGCACCCGAAGAATCGGCAAATATTTTCATTTCCATAAATCCAAGCCAACGACTATTCTTTTCGTTCAGCAAATCGCCTTTGTATCTCAATCAAAGATTGGTTGCCATTCGTGTAAAAAAGAATGATGTTGAGATTGTGTCGGCTTTACTTAATTCAATCGTTTCTCTTTTGATTGTTGAATTAAACGGTGTTTCAAGAAATTTAGGAGCATTGGACTTGAACGCAGACTTTTTCAAAACAAAAATGAAAATATTTGACCCAAGTTTGCTTTCAGACAAACAAAAAGAAAGTATTCTTGCGAAATTTGAAACTATTAGTAAACGACAAATTCAAGATTACGAAAACGAATACAAACAGAAAGACAGAATTGCTTTTGATGAAGCAGTTTTGAAAGCCTACGGCTTCAAAACTGATATTCTTCCGCAACTTTATTCACTTTTAACGGAAACCATTCGCAATAGAGTGGAAATGAAAAATAGGTAAAACTTATACATTTGGTAGCACATTTGCATTTTTCCAACCACACAAAGCCAAACAAAAAATGCAAAAGAGCTACCAAGCCAACGCTCAACAAAGCGACTGAAAAGAGCCACTACCGATAACAAGGGTAACTGTTGCATAACTCCAATTTACAGTAAAAA
>NZ_DLOC01000029.1:0-20700 GCF_002478465.1 Empedobacter sp. UBA7494 | reverse complement strand
AAAATGAAAAAACAAATTTTTGAATATATTGAAATTTGGTATAACAGAAATAGAAGACATAAAGCTTTGAATTATAAAACTATTTTTGAGTTTAATAATAATTTACAATTTTTAAAAAATGTAGCTTAACTTACACTGGAAAATTCAGGGGGATATCCAGAATACAAAATACCCAAAACTACCTTATACAAATGGATCAAGAAATACCAAAAATAGCACCTAACTACAAACAAATATACTTTGATCTGGTGGTAGAGAAGTTTCCAACTAAATTAAAATTTGTGAAATTTTTTTTTGAAAAAGAAAGTTTTTCTTCAATAGATATTATACGTGTAAACAAGATTATTTTTGATACTTCGTACAATATTGATCATGAAAATCAAAAACATAGAGCCTATGAAAAATCAGATATTATATATATGTTGAATTATCAAAAAGAGCATAAGTTATCCAATTCAACTGTTGCCAAACATTTTAAAGTAAGTAGAAATTCAATTAGTAAATTGAAAAAGATGCTGAATTTATAGGAATACTTAAAATCTGTTTTAATTATAGTTCTCAATTTCAAGATTTATTTTTATATTGGATTTTTAATAAAATCACAAGTATCTATAAATATGAACAAAGAACTTTTTAAAAATATATTGACAACTCAAATTCCGATTGCGTGGATTGCGGGTGTTCGTTTGGAGTCGTGGGAAGAAAATAAAGTTTCGACACGAGTAAAATATGGATTCCTTAATCAAAATCCATTCAAAAGTATGTTTTGGGCAGTGCAAGGAATGGCAGCAGAATTTTCTTCTGGTTTGATGGCAAATGCTAAGATTTCGAAATCAGGAGAAGATATTTCGATGTTGGTTTTGGGAATGCAATCGAAGTATTTGAAAAAAGCTATTGGTAAAATTGTATTTACGTGCGAAGATGGAGAAAAAATAGATGCGGCTATAAAAGAAGCGATTGAAACCAAGAAAGGTGTATCACTAAATGTGACAAGTAGAGGTGTAGACGAGGAAGGAGATGTTGTTTCAGAATTTCAATTTACGTGGACATTCAAGTTGAGAGAAAAAAAATAATAAACCCAATACTTAAAACATTTTTAATTTCTGTACTATTTAGTTTTATTGTTTCTTTTGTAAGTTGTTTAGCATTATTTCTTCACGAATCCTACAATAGTTACGGCTCAATTCGTATTGTAAATTTTTCTAGTGTTATGTATTTTATAATTCACTATTCATTGTTGGTTGTTTTACAGTTGATTACACTTAATTTTTTGGTTGGAATTCTGCTAAAAAAAATCAAAATTATACCGTCAAAACAAGCTATAATTTATGCTTTTTTAGCGTTGATTTATTTTATCGGAATTAATTATTACATTGATTTTAGGTTAATTGTAATCAATCCTACATAAAATATAAAAGCTGAGATTTATTCAGCTTTTTTTGTGATTTCTTGTTTCAAAATTGAAACCACTTCATCTATTTCTTCAAAATTTAGATGTGCAAATCCAAGGCGAATTTCAGTTTGATGTTGGGTTTGATATAAAATTGTTTGCGGAATAAACAATTCATATTTTGCACAATTTCGTTTTAATTCCATCAAATTTATAGGTTGATTAAAATTAATCCAAACCGCTAAACCTCCATTTGGACTCGTAAAAGTGATGAAATCATTTAATTCAGTTTTCAATTTCTGACAAAAATAATCGCGGCGTTCTCGATAAGTTTTACGATGTTTTTTTAGAATTCGATTAATTTCACCTTCGCTAATCATTTCACCTAAAACTTGCTCGATAAATGGATCAACTTGCTGATCAAGAATGGACAAATGTTTCTTGGTTTCGAGAATTAGATTTTTTGGCGCTACAATAAATCCAATTCGGTATCCTGGAGCAAGATAATGACCAAATTTTCCCGTGTAAACAACCATTCCATTTTGATCCGAACTTGCCAAAGGTAAAATAGGATGATTGCTATAATGGAAATCAAAATCGTAATCATCTTCCACAATCGCAAATCCAAATTCCTGCGAAAGTTGTAGTAATTCAACTCTCCTTTGTGAACTTAGCGTAACCGTTGTCGGATAATGGTGATGGGGTGTAACATATACAATTCGTATTGGAAATTGCTCGCATAATTTTCTTAAATCGTCGGTATCAATTCCGAATTCATCCGTTTTTATTTGTTTGATTTTAGCGAATTGTGTCTGAAAAATCATGTTACTTTTATAATAACTTAAATTTGCAACCGCAACAACATCATTTTGTTTCAGTAGAATTTCTGCAATTAAAAAAAGTGAAATTTCCGAACTTCTCGTCACTAAAATATTCTCTTTCGAAATATGTAAACCTCTTGTCAAATTGAGATAATTTGCTAAATTCTTTAAAAAGTACTCATTTTTGGACTGATTTACCTTTGAAATTGACGTTTTTCTTTTTAAAATAGCTGAATATAATTTAGCAGGAAGTTTTAGTTCTGCTAACCGATGATCGATTGTTCCATCGGTTAAATATAAGCGTTGATTAAAATTTTCGTACGGATTATCCAAAAGTATCGATTGTTCAAATTGAAAACCTGTTTTATCAGGATACAAATTGATTGAAAATTGCTTTGGAACAATGGTTTTCTGAAACTTTTGAGAAGATTGACTTAATACATAACTTCCTTTATTTGGAACGATTTCTATCCAACCTTGAGCTTCAAGTTCCTGAAAACTATTGACAATAGTATTGCGATGAAGCGTTAAAATTTCACTTAATTGTCTTGTTCCAAGTAATTTTGTCCCACTTGGAATATAGCCTAATTGTATTGCTTTAGCCAGCTGATTCGCTAATTGAAGATAAATAGGTGTATCCGAATTGCGTTCGATTTCTATAAAACTTTTGTATGGTATTTCAGCCGGACTATTCATTATCTGTAAACTGGTATATTCTTATAGATCGGAAAGGTACTACTTTCGCATCAGATTTAACTCAATTAAATAAATAATTAGTCAAAAATGAAGAAGATTACCATGGTATTGTGTTTAGCTGCACAAAGTATTTTTGCACAAAATTCGAATGATACCATTGCAATAGGTGAAGTTTCTATATTAGATAACCGGCTGAATACGCCACTTTCTAAAGAAAATAGAAACATTTATGTGTTAAGTAAATCAGAAATAAACAAATTACCTGCACGTTCTTTACAGGATGTGTTGCAGTATGCATCTGGAATAGATTTGCGTCAACGAGGACCGTTTGGAACGCAAGCTGATATTTCGATGGATGGCGGAAGTTTTGAGCAAACATTGATTTTGTTGAATGGAGTAAAAATTATGGATCATCAAACGGCTCATAATGCGTTAAATCTTCCCATTCCTCTAGAAGCGATTGACAGAATTGAAGTGGTACGTGGTCCGGCTGCTCGTGTTTACGGAAATAATAGTTTGACAGGTGTTATTAATATTGTCACTCGTCAACCAAAGAAAACGGGCGTTTATGCGAATACCTATTTTGGAACAAGTTTTAAGAAAGATACCGAAGATACAGGTGACACCTACGCAAGTAGAGGTGTGCAACTTGGTGCGAATATGGCAAAAGAAACGCATCAACATCAGTTGTATGTGAGCCATGATTGGGGAAATGGATACCGATACAATACGGCTTACGAGAACAATAAATTGTATTATCAAGGGAATTTTCAGTTTGATGATGCCAATAGTTTAGTTGCTTCGTATGGTTATGTGAAAAATGGATTTGGAGCAAATGGCTTTTATGCATCTCCGGGTGATAAAAATTCGAAAGAATTGGTTGAAACAACATTAGTTAACATTCAATCAAAGCATCAATTATCGGATCGAATTACCTTAGCGCCACGAGTGAGTTATCGATACAATTTTGATGATTATCGTTATTATAAAAATGATTTGAATAAAGCGCGTTCTCTGCATTATTCAAATTCTATTTCGGGAGAAGTGAATTCTACGTATCAATTGAATAAAGGGCAAATTGGAGTAGGAGTAGAATACCGAAATGAGCAAATTTCATCCACAAGTATCAAAAATCATACACGCGATAATGTTGGATTTTATGCGGAATATAAAACGGATATTACACCAAAATTGAATGTAAATGTCGGAACATATGTTAACTATAATTCGCAATATGGTTGGCAAGCATTTCCAGGAATTGATGCGAGTTATGCGGTAAATTCGAACTTGAAATTGATGGTAAATGCAGGTACAAGCCAGCGAATTCCCTCGTTTACAGATTTATATTTGGATCAGCGACCAGGAAATATAGGAAATGTAAATGTAGAATCTGAGAAGGCTTTTCAAACAGAAATTGGTTTCAAATACAACAAGAGAAATTGGACGTTTAATGCCTATTATTTTTATCGTTCGATCACAGACTTTATCGATTGGGTACGTTTAACATCTAATGAACCATGGCAAGCACAAAATTTTGGAGATTTAAAAACACACGGATTTAATACGAAAGTTTCGTACTTAGCAAATCTTTCTGCTAATCAAAATTTGAAGTTTTCTTTGAGCTATTCTTATCTTGATTCTGAGTTTAAAAATGTGGATGATCAATACAATTCTAAATATAAAATAGAAAGTTTAAAACATCAGTTAATCAATACTATAGATTATTCAATCGGAAGAACTACTTTAAGTGTAGCGAATCGTTATAATACACGTCAATCATATAAATCTTATTGGATTACTGATGCAAGAATTAATCATTCATTCAAAAATAATTTGAGTATTTATTTTGATGCGCAAAACATTTTTAACACAACATATAACGAAGCTGGAGCAATTCCGTTACCAACAACTTGGATGAGTTTAGGGATTATGTTTACTGGAATTTAAATGATGACAAACATTTAACATTCTCTTTAATAGTTTATATTATAAATGCGGTGAGACAACTTTTTTAGGAAAGTTGTCTCTTTTTGATTCCATAAATTTCTTCCTAACTTTGCAAAAATAATTTGTATGATTATCATCGATTCGCCATCTCACGATGCGTATTTCAATATAGCTTTAGAAGAATATTTATTGTATCATTATCCAACGGAAGATATTTTTTTGTTGTATATCAATGCGCCGTCAATTATTGTTGGGAAATTTCAGAATACATTGGCCGAAATTAACTTGGATTATGTGACTGAGAATAATATAAAAGTTGTTCGTCGCATGTCGGGTGGTGGTGCTGTTTATCATGATTTAGGGAATCTAAATTTTTCTTTCCATACGTTATTGGGACAGAATGATTTTATGGATTTTTCGACTTTTACAGAACCTGTTGTCAAATTATTAAACGGTTTGAATGTTCCTGCAAAATTGGAAGGAAGAAACGATTTGTTGGTTGATGGTAAAAAGTTTAGTGGAAATGCGAAACTGGCTCGTAATGGGAAAATGATTCAGCACGGAACGATCCTTTTTAATTCGGACATGTCTGTTTTAGGCGATGCGTTAAAAATTAATCCCTTAAAATATGTGGATAAAGCCATCAAATCTAATCGTGCGCGTGTGATTAATTTGATCGAATATTTTCCAAATGAAATGACGACGGACGAGTTGAAAGCTTTGTTGATTGATGAAATGTTAGAAACAAATAAAGGAGCAACAATTTATCATTTAACAACCGAAGATTTGAATGGTGTTGCGAAATTGATTGAAGAAAAATACCAAACATGGGATTGGAATTTTGGTTTTTCACCAAAATATAATTTCAAAAACGCGAAGAAAATTCCAGCAGGTTTTATTGAAGTTCACTTGAATGTAGAGCGAGGCGGAACAATCGAAAAAGTTAAAATATTTGGTGATTTTTTCGCTTCAGAATCGATTGAAGGTTTAGAAAATAAACTAATTGGTGTAAAAGACAATGAAGAAGAAATTGCAAAAGTTTTGAATTCTATTGATGTAACGGATTATTTTGGAAAGGTTACAGTAGGCGAAATTTTAGAGATACTGAACTAGAACGTGATATCTTAAAAAAAGCAATCAGCATTTTCTCCAAGAACGGTCGATGAAATATAGATTCATAAAGAATCATGGGCGCCAATTTCCGATTGAGAAAATGTGTTTTCTATTAAAAATCAATTCCAGTAGCTACTATAAATGGAAAAAAAGAAGTTTTTCTTCTAAAAATGACGATACTAAATCTACTGAAAACGAATATACGTTGCGTTTAGAGAATGATGATTATATTATCGAAATTAATGCAAAAATTGGAGAACAAAATGTAGAATCTGATTCAGTTTTAGCTAATGGAACAATGACAATCACTCGAAAATCTGATAAAAAACTACAATGACAAATTTTGAAGGAGGAACAGCTTGTTAATTCTTAAATAAAAAGACAAAGCAATTTGCTTTGTCTTTTATAGTTAGTTTTTGAGGATAAAATTAGAAATGAATTCTACTAATTCTATATTTATTGGAAGTTCTGGGTTGTTGTAAGAAGATAAATCATCTTTTGAAGTAACATTTTTTAAAACGTGATTCATCCCTTTGATAATAACAGCAGATTTAGGAGATAGGTTTTTAGCGTTCTCCGTATCAACTTGAATATCCACATCACCTTGAATCACTAAAAAAGGAATAGTTAATTTATTGATTTCATTTACAGGATTATATTTAATCCAAGAAATTAAATAAGGTTGTACACTTTTACGAAATAATGAAGATAAATTAGGATTAATATTATTTACAGTATTTCCATTTTTCAAAGAATCTATAATAGCATACGATTCGGTTTTTAATTGTTCAGGAAGTAGATTTAATTGTTTTTTAAGTATTTGGTCAATAGATTCTCCTGCACCAGAAATCGAGATGAATTTGTCGACATTTTTTGAAGATGCAAGCATTCCAATTAATGAACCTTCGCTGTGTCCAGCTATTGAAATAGAACCAAATCTTTTATCTTTTTTTAAGAAAGTTATCCAATTCCTTGCGTCCTCAACGTAATCATCAAATGTAAGTTTAGACTCGTCCAAATTAGCAATAGAACTTTCTCCGATTCCTCTTTTGTCATAGCGAATAGATGCAATTCCTTTTTCAGCTAAACTATGAGCTAAATATTTCAAAGAGTTATTAATCATCATATTATTGTTTCCATTTCTATCTGTTGGTCCAGAACCAGAAATTAATAAAACAATTGGTATTTTAGATTTTGCATTTTGAGGTAAACATAATGTTCCAAATAATTTAACTTGATTTTCGTTAAGTTGAATATCTGATTATGTGAAATCATTTTTTGATTGACCAAAAACTGTAGAACAAATAAGTATAAAGAAAAATAAAACTTTTTTCATATTTTTTGTGGTATTAATAATGATAATATTGTGGTTAAAACAATGATAAATAACAAGGTAGCAATGAAAGCAAAAACTTGTTTTGTATTTTTCATGTTTGTAACAGTTTTGAAACCTATGTATAAAAAATAGAGCATTATACACAAGAAAAATATCGCAATAAAAGCTACAATTACAAGTACAATCATTGTTGGGGCTTCATGTAAAACTTCGAGATTATTTGTTGTAATTCCTTTTAGAACTTTGTTCATACTTTTGTTTACAATTGGGATAAAATCCGTTATGAATACAATGTAATAAGCGATTCTTGAGATTAAAACAACGTTTACAATGTCTATAATTCGTGTTCTGTTATTGATGATTTTTCCTAAAATGTAAAATATGAGGATTGCAATTACTAAATTTCTCGTATTTTGATACAACAAATCGAGATAAGAATAAGAAATTCCATTTTTCTTAATGCTTAAAAAATCAGGGAAAAAAGATTCAGTAATTTTGGCGATATAAGTGAAAAGGAAATGCGAAAATAGTCCAATAATGAACAGTATTTTTTCATCGAAATATGCAAATGGATTAAGGAGTTTCTTTATCATTTTTTAGTGTATTTATTGTGTTAACAAATTCATCTGGCTGATCGCAGCTCACCAAATATTTTACATTTTCTAATTCAATAGCAACAAGTTTTGTACGATTTTTTATATTGCATCGATAATTGTCCATAGATCTTCCTATCAAACCATAAACGCCTCGTGCACCTATAATCATCAAATTATTTTGAGATTTTCTTTTAATAATTTTCACTTCATTTATCGGAATAATACTCGTTTTGACTTTTGAAATAAGATAAATATTATTCAAATCAACTTTAATTTTATTTAAAGAGATTAAAAAATAATACGCAAACAACGGATAAATAATGATTGCATAAATCACCGCAACATATATTTCTGTTTCTTTAAACAATATTCCTCCAATTAAGATTAATAATACAATTAAAATAGCAGTTGTAACCTTAAAAAATAGCGACATCGATACTGAAAATTCTTTATTCATCGGACATTGTTTTTATTTTATTAATCAAATCATCTACTTTATTTCGCATGGTTGGATAGCTGACTTCAAATTCTTTTGCCATGTCTTTTAAACTTCCTGAGTTGACAAAGAATTGCATAATAAATGCTTGTTCTTCATTTGTAAGCTTCAGAAATAAAGGAAGTTCATAGTTTCCTACAACCTGTGTTTCGCAATGGTTGCAAATTAATTTTTCGACTGCTAATTCTTCGGCACAACTGGGGCATATAACAGGAAGTTTTTTCATTATATTAAATAATATTAAAATTAGTTTTAATAAAATTAAATAAAACTTTAATTAATTCAAAATATGAAATCATATTTTTTCAACTTTAATATTATTGATACATTTGCAACCTAAGTTTTAGTAAAATGAATTTTAAGAAATTAGCCCTTGCAGCATTAGCGTTAGGGACAACAGCATATATCGTTAATCACAATAAGAAAAATGTAAAATACAAACCTGCTCAAAATTTTGATTTAGGTGGATTTTTAGGACGTTGGTACGAAATTGCACGTTTGGAAAATAAAGCGCAAAAAGGACAAACGAATGTGACGCATCGTTTTAATTTGAACGAAGAAAATGGACAATTGGAAGTGATTGTGCGCGGCTATAATGCGAAGAAAAAAGGGTGGGAAAAGATTGAAGGAATTGCAGCACAAGACATCGAAAATGTTGGGTTGTTTTCGACAACGTTTTTACCAATTTTTGCAAAGAAATTGTATGTTATCGATTTTGATAAAGATTACAACAATGCGTTAGTTGCAAGTGAAGATTATAAAAAGTTATGGATTTTATCGCGTAAGAAAGAGATCTCGGATAAGGTAAAAGACAGGTTTTCTGATTCGGTAAAAAAAGTAGGGTTTGATCCAAGTAAATTAATTTGGCCTTCTCAAGTTCCAATTGCGAAATAAGATTATTTATTTTTAAAACATAAAAAAAGCCTCGAGAATTTCTCGAGGTTTTTTGTTTTATTATTTTTGGTTTTTCTTTTCCCAATCGATCGGGAAATTACAACTTTGGTATTCTTTTCCAATTTTAATGTAAGCATCACCAACTTGACGTTTTACCCAATCCATCAACAATGTACGTTCTTTATCTTGAACTGCAAATTTTTGAATTCTATAGTAATCATCTTGGTAATTGATTTTATGCTCTGGATAAAATTTATTGATTTTTAAGATTCTTAACGCTTTTCTGTTATCAAAATCATCTTCGAAAACTTGAGAAATATCTCCTTCATTCAATGTTGCAATCGCTGTAAACATTGGTAGAGGCAAAGCCATTTTCTCGAAACGATCGTCACCAGAATTTTGGTTCATGATATTTCCTGAGTTAAATTTTGTGTATTTATCATCAGAAAATCTTAATGCAGCATCTTTAAATGTCATTTTTCCGTCGTTAATTAAAACTCGAATCGAATCTAATTTATTATAAGCCTTTTTTATTTCTTCTTCCGTTGGTTTCAACGTAATCAAGATATGACGCAAATCTAATTCTTGTCCACGTCGTTTTTCTAACTTAATAATATGATATCCAAAATCAGTTTTGAATGGATCAGAAATTTCACCTTCTTGTAAGTTAAATGCAACCGCATCAAACTCTTTTACCATTTTACCACGAGAAACTTTTTTATATTCACCACCATTACTTGCAGAACCTGGATCTTCTGAATATAAAATTGCTTTCGTAGCAAAAGAAGCACCTTCTTCAATTTCTTTTTTGATTTCTTTTAATTGATCGATAATCTTTTGTTGATTTTCTTGCGAAACTTCAGGATAAGTTACAATATGGCTAATCGAAACTTCGTCTTTTACGTCTGGTAACTCACCTTGGTGTTTTTCGAAAAACAAACGAACTTCTTCTGGCGTTGCATCAGCGCCTTTTACAACCATTTCTCTTTTGTTACGTGCATAAATATTATCTTCTACGATATATTTAGTTTCGTTTTTCATTTCCGCCATTGTACGGAATCCAAAATAGTCTAAAATTTGTTTTTCTCCTCCAGCTTGAGCAATCCAACCTTCGATTTGGTTGTTTAATTGACGAGTTACCTCGTCTTGTGTCACTTTGATTAAAGTATCTTGTTTTGCACGATCAACCAACATTTTGTCTAACATAATGTCATTTAGGAAATCACATTTGTCTTCGACTTTCATCCCTTGTTGTTTCGACATTAAATAGTCACGATCTACATCAGACTCTAAAACAATCTGATCTCCAACAACAGCAGCTATACCATCTACTTTAGCAAGACGTTTTGGTGTTGGTTTTGCTGTTTGTGCAAAAGTATTTACCGTAAATAATGCTGCAATTAGCAACATCATACTCGATTTAAATTTCATATACTTTAATTTCATTTTAATATTCTAAGCTCGATAAAAAACTTACCGATGAGCAAATTTAACTTTTTTTGTTAAAGTCCAACATATTTTAATTTCCTTTAACAAAAGAATTGATTTTTTAGTTTATTGTTAAGATTAAACTAAGCCAAATGTACGCAAAGAAACATTCCAAGAAGATTCGAAATCAAAAAGATTCAAACCATGTTTTTCTTTATGCTCATTTGCGAAACTAATTAGCTTCTCGGTTGGCATATTTCCGACCATATCGCTTTTTGACATTGGACATCCGCCCAAACCTTTTATAGCACCATCAAAACGACGACAACCATTATCATAAGCGGCTTGTACTTTAGAATGCCATTCGGTATAAACGGTATGAAAATGCGCGCCAAATTCAATTTCTGGATAATGGGGGATCAAATTTTGGAACAAATCAACAATTGTTTTTTCGTCTGCAACACCAATTGTATCTGATAAATTGATCGAAGAAATTCCAATATCAGCCATTTTTTTTGACCATTCTTTTACGATTTCTTCATTCCAAGTTTCTCCATAAGGATTTCCAAACGCCATCGAAAGATAAATTAACATATGTTTACCATTATCATTTGCGATTTGGTTGATTTCTTTCACCATTTCGAACGCTTCTTCACGACTTTTATTTGTGTTGAATTGTTGAAAATTCTCTGAAATAGAAAAAGGAAATCCAATAATATCCACTTTTTCGTGCTCAGCAGCTTTCATTGCGCCACTTTTGTTGGCCACAACAACAGATAATTTCGATTTTGAATTGGTTTTATCAATATTATCTAAAACTTCTTTCGTATCCGCCATCTGTGGAATCGCTTTTGGCGAAACAAAACTTCCACAATCTATCGCTTCAAAACCAACAGTCAATAAACGATTTAAGTAATCGATTTTCTTATCAGTTGGAATAAAATCTTTGCGTCCTTGCATTGCATCACGAGGACATTCAATAATTTTAAAAGTTAGCTCACTCATTTTTTTGGTTTATTTGCGCCTTAAAGGTAGATAATTTAGTAATTTTGACAAAAATTAAAACGCAATGCAAACAGAATGGAGAGAAAAGTTGGTAACACGCTTTTTGAAATATGTTAAAACTTACACTGAAAGTGAAGCTTTTTTAGATAAATTTCCAAGTACAGACCGTCAATGGGATTTAGCAAATTATTTGGTTGAAGAGTTAAAACAAATCGGTTTAGAAGACGTTTCTATTGATGAAAATGGTTATGTTTTCGGATATGTTCCTTCTACAGTTGATCACGAAGTGCCTACAATTGGGTTTGTTTCTCATATGGATACATCGCCAGATTTTTCTGGAGAAAATGTACAACCTCAAATTTGGGAAAATTATGATGGTGGAGATATCAAATTGAACGAATCAATGATTTTATCACCAAACGAATTTCCTGAATTATCTCAATATAAAGGTCAAACTATCATTACGACTGATGGTACAACATTATTAGGTGCTGATGATAAAGCTGGTGTTGCTGAAATTGTAACTGCTGCAGAGTATTTGATTGCTCATCCAGAAATTAAACATGGACGTATTGCTATTGGATTTACACCTGACGAAGAAGTTGGTCGTGGTGCAGATTTCTTTAATGTAGAGAAATTTGGTGCTGAATGGGGTTACACAATGGATGGTTCTGAAATTGGAGAATTAGAGTACGAAAACTTTAATGCTGCATCTGGAATTGTGACAATAAAAGGTAAATCTGTTCACCCAGGTTATGCAAAAGATAAGATGATTAATGCATCTAATATTGCAATGGAGTTTGCTGCGCAATTACCAAACGACGAAGTTCCTGAATTAACTGATGGTCGCGAAGGATTCTTTCATTTAGCTAAAATTACAGGAAATGTATCTGAAGCAAAAATGGTTTACATTATCCGTGACCACGATATGGAGCAATATGAAGCGCGTAAAGCTTTATTTTTACAAATTGCTGCTGATATTCAAGAGCGTTTTGATCATGAAGTAATTACAGCAGAAGTTTCTGATCAATATTTTAATATGATTGAGAAAGTAAAAGAGAAATTCCAATCTGTTGAAATTGCTGAACAAGCTTTGAAAGATTGTGGAGTTACGCCAAACATCAAACCAATTCGTGGAGGTACAGATGGTGCTCGTTTATCTTTTATGGGATTACCTTGTCCTAATATCTTTGCTGGAGGTCATAATTTCCACGGACCTTACGAATATGTTCCGGTAGAATCTATGGAAAAAGCAACAGAAATTATTGTACGTATTGCAGAATTAACAGCTGAAGGAGCGAAATAATTCTTACAATATATCTTAAAAATAACTTAAGTTTTCTTTTTTGGTTTAAATTTTGCATAATTTCAAATCAAATTAGAAAACTTTTTTTATGAAAAATATCGTATTATCAGCAGCCGCTATATTTTGTTCAACTTTTGCATTTGCGCAAGAAGAGATAAATGTTGGAGATTTTAATATCTTAAAAGTTTATGATAAAATTCCAGTTGAATTAATTTCATCAAACGAAAACCTAGTGAAAGTAGATGGAGTTAATGCGAGCGATGTTCAAGTTGAAAATAACAAAGGTGAACTGAAATTGAAAATGACAGGAACCAAATTGATGCAAGGAGGAGAAGCAACGGTTAAGGTTTATTACAAATCATTATACGAAATTCAGGCAAGTCAAGGTTCTCGCATTTATTCTGATGATGTTGTAAAATCACAAGCATTGTATTTGACATCTAACGAAGGTTCATCTATCAAATTACCAATCGAAACATCAAAATTAGAAGTCAAAATAAATTCTGGTGCTGAAGTAATTTTAACTGGTGATACTGAATTTCAGACTGTAATTGCAAATTCTGGAGGGAAATATTATTCGAAAACATTAAATTCTGATACAGCAAGTTTAACAACAAATGCAGGAGGAGTAATAGAAGCGAGAGCGGAGAAATCTGTAGATGCAAAAACTAGAGCAGGAGGAGTGATTGATATTTATGGTAATCCAACGCAACGTAATCAGAAAAAATTAGCTGGTGGAAAAATTAATTTTAAATGATTTAGAACTTTAACAATAATATAAAAGCAACGATTAATTCGTTGCTTTTTTTGTCTGATATAACAAATAAATCAATTCGACATATTTGCTATAACTTATAGTTCCTTCTTGATTATTAGCCTTCAAAAACTGATTATTTAACTCAGAAAAAGTATCGCTCGTAACACCTTCATATTTCAAATAATGTTTTAATTCGGCTTTTCTGTCTTGCTTTATTTTAGAATGCATATTATCCAATTCCATTTTCACAAAATACGGATCAGATTTGTAAATAGCACCTAAAAGCGTATAAATACTTTTATAATAAAACGAATAATTAATTTCAGGATTTCTAGATTTTGTACCTAAATAATAAGCTAAAAAATTAGCTTCACTTTCTGATGCAAATCCCATTTGGTGTCCATATTCGTGGAAAAGTGTTGCAGGTTGTTTCAAATTTGTATTGTATCTGTTCAGATTTGCTTCTGCCGTAAAAGGGTTATAGTATCCCAAAATACCCATATAATTTTGCATTTCCGAAATCCAAGATAATTTGTATTGTGTATCTTTTAATAATCGATAATTTTTTAACCATTTTACATTATTTACTTGGTGTTGTAAAGCAAAAAATTCTTGATTATAATCTTTTAAATTAGATTTGAATTTTATCGTTGTTGTTGAATCATTGTGTTCGATTAAATTTCTTGCTGATATTGCTTTATCAAGTTCGTAGCAATAGATTTCTTTCAGAATTTTAGGTTGAATAACGATTTTTTCTTTGTCAATAGTTAATGTTTGTTTTTTGTACATCACGCTCCAAGCAAACGTGTAAATAAAATAGATACAGTTTACAAAAATCATAATGCAATAAATTGAATGCGAAACTTTTTCTTTCGATTTGAAAAAACTTCGAATCAATTTAAAAATCAATACAAAACCGATTATTCCAATGATTAAATAAAACAATTCTCCAACAGGAAAATGAACTGAATTCGTAATTTTTGCAATAAATCCTGAAATTGGAAATGTAAGATGATTGACGATGAAATCATCAACGCTTTCGATTGAAAATAGTATCGAAAATAAAATAATTTGAAATAGAAAAATAAGGATACTTCGATAAGTTTTATTCAACTTCTTTAGCATATTGATTAGCGATATAACTGATATAAATTAACTGAAAAGTGTGGTAAAGCATAACCGGAATCAAATAAATACCGATATCTCCCGTAAAAATAACTGCTGCAATTACCGAGCCATGAACCAATGATTTTTTAGTCGAACAAAATTGAATTGTGATATCATCTTCTCGATTAAAATTCATTTTCTTACCAATCCATTTTGAAAGTTTGAAAAAGAAAAAGAATAACGCAACTACAATTATGAAAACTGCCAACAACGGAAGAACGCCTAATTTTGTAAATAATCCATCCAAAAAAGTATGACTAAAACTGTTGTAAACAATAAGTACAATGGTTAGTTTATCTAAATTACCGAATTGCTTTTTATATTTATTGTAAAAGAACCCTAAATAAGGTTGAAGAAGAGCTCCGATAAAAACAGGTAAAATAATTTTAAGAACTAAATCCAAAAAAGTTCCTAATAAATCAAATTCACCATTACTTTTTGATAAAAACAAACTCATCCAAAGCGGTGTAACAACAATACCTATTAGTCCAGAAATACTTGCGTTAAAGATAGCACTTGGTATATTTTCTTTCGCAATAGAAACCATTACAACTGACGAAGAAACTGTACTTGGTAACGCGGCTAAATAAAATATTGCGACATACAGAGTAAAATAAATTGGGTAATTTTTTATGAAAGGATAGAAACACAAGACTAATAATGGAAAAAATATAAATGTGATGGATTGAATCAAGACATGCATTTTCCAATTTGCTAAATCTTTAAAAACTTCTTTCCAATTAAGTTTTAATCCATAAAAAAAGAATACTAAGATAACTCCAATATCAATTATTGTATTCAGATTGAAATCCTTGTAAGACCACAAACTAATATCTGGGAAAAAATATGCGACAACAATGGCAACGAATAAAAACAGAATAAAAGGGTCGGGTAATTTATTTAGAATTTTCAAAATCAATAAAATTTAAACAAAAATAATAAATAAGATGATAAACATTTACTAAATATTTAATACTTTCGTTTTAAAGTAGAAAAGGGTATAATGTTAAGTATTTGTAAATTGATTAACTTTTTTTTATATTTGTATTTAAATAACCTAAAATCTATCTTATGAATACGTGTCTTCAATGTAACCAAACTTTATTTGGTCGAAAAGACAAAAAGTTTTGTAACGATTTTTGTCGAAATTCTTATAATAATAATCTTAACCGTGATAAAGTAGAAATTGTACGAAATATTAACAACAGATTAAGAAAAAATAATCGTATCTTAAAAACTTTATTAGAAGAAGGAGCTCGTTCGGTAAATAAAAACGAATTGAGTTTGAGAAACTTTGATTTTAAGTACATTACAAATGTAGATGAATCAAAAAATGGCACGATTTTTTATGTGTACGATGTTGGATATCAAGAGTTAAACGAAGAAAATTATTTATTATTTCAGGTATAAATTTTTATTTTTTTATTGAAAAAGCGCGTCAACATGTTGATGCGCTTTTATATTTTAACTAAATCTGTTCTTTTTTTATACGTTATATTTTATGACTAATTTTTGTTGCAATTAAGTTTAACTTTCTAAAATAACTTAACTTTGCTCCACGATGAAAAAAGATATCAATCAACTTGATCCGAAAGAATTTATTCTGATTAAAGGTGCAAAACTGCACAACTTAAAAAACATTGATTTAGCGATTCCAAAAAATAAATTAGTCGTGATTACTGGGATGTCTGGTTCTGGGAAATCTACTTTGGCTTTTGATACGTTGTATGCGGAAGGGCAGCGTCGTTATGTCGAAAGTTTATCGTCTTATGCACGTCAGTTTTTAGGAAAATTGGATAAGCCTCAAGTTGATTATATCAAAGGAATAGCGCCAGCAATAGCGATTCAGCAAAAAGTAAATTCTACGAATCCGCGTTCTACAGTTGGGACAACAACAGAAGTTTACGATTATCTAAAGTTGTTGTACGCACGAATCGGGAAAACATATTCGCCAATTACAGGAGAATTAGTTCAAAAGGATTCGGTGACAGATGTAATTGATTATCTAAAAACTTTTGCGGCTGAAACTAAATTTATTCTTCAAATAAAATTAGTTGTGCCAGAGGAACGTTCGTTTGTTGAACATTTAAACATTCTTCAACAACAAGGGTTTACACGTTTGAGTGTAGATGGAAATCAAGTGAAAATTGAAGATCTAATTTCATTTAATTTCGAACCTCAACCCGAAAATGATGTTCATCTTGTCATTGATCGTATCGCTTTGCCAACAGAGGACGAAGAATCTTTTTATCATCGTTTGGCAGATTCTATCGATACGGCTTTTTTCGAAGGAAAAGGAGAAATAGCGATTGTAAATGTAGAAGATAATTCGGTAAAATATTTCTCAAATAAATTCGAATCAGATGGTTTGATTTTTAATGAACCAACTATTCATTTCTTTAGTTTCAATAATCCTTATGGAGCTTGTCCAACTTGCGAAGGTTACGGGAAAGTAATTGGAGTTGAGGAAAACCTTGTCGTTCCAAATAAATCGTTGTCTATCTACGAAGATGCAGTTGTAGCTTGGAAAGGCGAGAAAATGGGCGAATGGAAAAATCATTTTATCAAACTTTCTCAAAAAGTAGATTTTCCAATTCATAAACCTTATTTTGAATTATCCGAAGAGCAAAAAGACTATTTATGGCACGGAGATAACGATTGGGAAGGATTGGACGGTTTTTTTAAAATGGTTGAGGAGAATACATACAAAATTCAATATCGTGTAATGTTGTCTCGTTATCGTGGTAAAACAACTTGTCCAACTTGTAAAGGAAAGCGTTTGCGTAAGGAAACGAATTACGTGAAAATTGCGGATAAATCGATTAATGATTTGGTTGATTTACCTTTGAATGAGTTGAATGATTTCTTTACAAGTATTACATTTAATGTATATGACCAGCAAATAGCGGGTCGAATTATATACGAAATTAAATCGCGTTTAACGTTTTTGTTAGATGTTGGTTTAGAATATTTAACGCTAAATCGTGCTTCGAATACGTTGTCTGGAGGAGAATCACAACGTATCAATTTAGCAACTTCTTTGGGAAGTAGTTTGGTTGGTTCGATGTATGTGTTAGACGAGCCTTCGATTGGTTTACATTCGCGTGATACAGCCAAATTTATTACGATTTTACATCGTTTACGCGATTTGGGCAATACAGTGATTGTGGTAGAACATGATGAAGATATTATGAAAGCTGCTGATTATATCATCGATATTGGTCCAGAAGCGGGAACAAATGGAGGTGAAGTAGTTTTTGAAGGAACCTATGATGAATTATTAAAAGGTGATACATTAACATCTAAATATTTGAACGGAAAATTAGAGATTGAAGTTCCTAAAAAACGTTTAAAATCTCCTAATTATTTAAAAATTATTGGAGCAAGAGAAAATAATCTAAAAAATATTGATGTTAAATTTCCTCTGAACGAATTAACCGTTATTACAGGTGTTTCGGGCTCAGGGAAATCTACCTTAATGAAAGATATTTTAGCACCAGCGGTTCAGCGTTATTTTGAGATTTTTGGAAATAAAATCGGTGATTTTGATGAGTTAGTTGGAGATTTAAAACAATTGGAAGGAATTGAGTTAATCGATCAAAATCCAATCGGGAAATCTTCGCGTTCTAATCCTGTGACGTATGTAAAAGCTTACGATGATATCCGAAATTTATTTGCCAATCAGAAAGCAAGTAAAGTGATGGGATTTCAACCAAAACATTTTTCGTTTAATGTAGATGGCGGACGTTGTGATGCATGTAAAGGAGAAGGGACAATTACCATCGAAATGCAGTTTATGGCTGATGTAGAGCTGGTTTGTGAAGATTGCCGTGGCGAACGTTTCAAGAAGGAAATCTTAGAAGTTAAATTCGAAGGAAAATCGATTTCAGATATTTTAAATCTAACAATTGATGAAGCAATTGACTTTTTTGCAACGCATCAGCAAAATAAAATTGTCGAAAAACTGAAATCATTGCAAGATGTCGGTTTGGGTTATGTAAAACTTGGGCAATCGTCGAATACACTTTCTGGAGGGGAGGCGCAACGTGTAAAGTTGGCTTTTTTCTTGACGAAAGGAGAAACAACAAACAAAACCTTGTTTATTTTCGATGAGCCTTCTACAGGTCTGCATTTCCATGATATTCAGAAATTGATTAAAGCATTACGTGCTTTGATTGATTTGGGACATTCTGTTTTTGTAATCGAACATAACATGGATATTATCAAAGTAGCCGATTGGGTGATTGATCTTGGTCCAGAAGGAGGGAAGAAAGGCGGTTATTTGGTTGCCGAAGGTACGCCAGAAGAGATTGTCAAAGTAAAAGAGTCCTACACAGCTCAATTCTTAAAAGAGAAATTGAAATAATAATAAAATCTCAAAAATGCAGATTGCTCCTAAAAAGTTAAACACTGTTTGAGGGCATTTTATGGTAATAAAATTAAAAAAATGATATAGCATTTATCTTAAAATACATAAATGAATTGTTTAAGTTTATATTAATGTAATTTTTTATACATTATTTTTAAGAATTAAATCTTGCAGTTTCTATCTCTATAATTTTAAATTGTATATAAGTGTGCACTTTTCATTTTAACTAAAGTATTAATATCTCCAAGTTTTTTGTGTAGTTAATTTAGTTTTAATGATATAATCTAAATCCTAATTTTAGGCATATATTGGCATGTCTATCAAACAATGCATGTACAAGCTCTTCTTCGTCATCAATTTCTTTGGCTAAACAAAAATAATATTGATCTAAAATTGTACTCAAAATCGGAGAAGGATTTACGTATCCAGATAAGGCCTTTGCCCCTGTAACATCAATAAAATATTGAAAACTTTCGTCTTCCAAATCTAAACTCATTGTATTTGCAAAATGAACAATTTTATCGGTTAGTTTTCCTTGAAAAATTTCTGCTACTTCTTCCAAACTATAGTAATAATCATCAATTTGAATTTGATTTCCTTCGCCTTCAAAAACTAAATAAATGATTTTATAATCTCTAAAATATTTATCATGATAAAGAAGATTGGTCAAACTTTCTTCGAAACCTTCAAAGCTATCAGTCGTTTTATAAACATTTGTAATCTGAAATTCTCGCGCCAAATGTTCCAAAAATTCCAATAATTGCGAATCATTTTGCTCTTCAATATCTGCTACAGATTCCAAACAAAACAATTTGAAATCATCTTCTTCTTCAGTTCGTATAATATCCTTCATCTATTTTACTATTTTTCAAAGATAAGATGTAATTTTTAAATGATTAAAATCACGTGTACAATGATTAATATTTATTAATTTAGAATTATTCTATATAAATAAATTTAATGAAAAATAATATTGATTTACAAAATCTTGCGGAACAATTGAGCTGTCCAAATGGAGACGATGGAATTGAAGTTGGTGAGCAAATAAATGAAAGTAATTTTGGAATGATAAAAACGACAATAGATCATTTACAATTACAAAATAAAGAACAAATATTAGAGTTAGGTCATGGAAATTGTAAGCATTTACTTTATGTATTGAATCAAGCAAAGGATTTAGAATATATTGGTTTAGAACTTTCACAGGTCATGAAAAATAGTGCTATCATGAACAATTCTTATTGTAATCTCCCCCTTGTTAAGAACACTTAAAAGTAGAGTTTTTATTTAATATTATTGTATTATTATTTTGATTAATTTGAAATGTAGGAAAATCATTAGGATTTTTGACCTTACCATATTTCAATAAAAAGTTTCTA
>NZ_DLOC01000076.1:0-34336 GCF_002478465.1 Empedobacter sp. UBA7494 | reverse complement strand
TTTTTAGGGAAGATTACAGATAGAACTCGTTTTTCTAAAATTTATATCAACGGAAAAGTTCAACAAGCTTCTATTTCTACGCTTTAGGAAAAATAGAATTTAGATAAATTGTAAAAGTCGCTTTAATGCGACTTTTTTTATTGATTCAAAACTCGTTTTCTAAAAATATATATCAACGGAAAACTGCGCAAAAACATCCAAATGCCAAATGCAATCCAGATTCCATAAATACTTAAACCAAAGTAATCTGCAAGATAAATGGTTGGTAGAAAACCAAGAAATGTTGCGACAATTAAGTTGTTTCGCAAGAGTTTTGCATCGCCCATTCCTTTGAAAAAACCATCAAAAATATAAGCCAATGTGTTGATTGGTTGCATTAATAAAACCATCCAAAATACAGAGTTGAAAATAGTCAAAACATTCGGGTCTTGATTGAAAATTTGCCCAATTTGATTGTAAAAAATGAAACAAATAGTAATTAAAATACACGCAATTAAAACAGAATATTTGGAAATATCTTTGCTTAAAATCCAAAGTTTAGGATAATTTCGTTCGCCTTGTAATCGTCCTGCCATAGCATTTCCTGCACCTGCATAACCATCAATAAAAAATGAAAAGAATAACCAAATATTCATCAAAATACTTTGCGCGGCGATATAATCTTTTCCATAATCGGTGGCGTAAGAATTGGCAAGAAAAAATGCAACATTAAGCGAAGCTGTTCGTAAAATAAAATTGAAGCTTAAGTTGACATATTTCTTAAAAAGTGGATGAATGGTTTTTCCTGGATTTAACCCAAATGAAGTTTTCGTGAAATAGTAGTAAAACGCCATAATTACCATTATCAATTGTGCAATAAGACTTGCATAGGCAGCGCCTTTGATATGATAAGCAGGAATTATCCCATTTACTCCAAAAATTAAAATATAGTCTAAAAAGACATGAACAAAAGCAGCTGTTAAACTACATTTCATTGCCCAAATAGTGTTTTGCATTCCTCTAAAAGCACCAAAAAGTGTCAATGAAATAAGTGTTAATGGAAAACCAAATGCTCTGATTTTGTAATAATCGACCGAAAATTGAAGAACTAAATCTTTTGCATTGTATAGTTCGAATAGATTTTGTGCAAAAAAATACGTTGGTATAAAGATAAGTAAACTCAAAAATAGATTGAAATACAACGCTTGCGGAACTAAAGTTTTGAGACTATCCAATTTATTTGCTCCAAAACTTTGCGAAACCAAAGACGAAATAGAAGTTTTGGTTTGGGCAACTATCCAAATAATTCCTGAAAGAAAAGAACCAACTAAACCAGTCGCAGCAAGTGCTTCGACCGAATATTCTTTTACATTACCTACCATAGCAATATCGGTTAAGGTAATAAGAGATTCGGCAATCCCTGAAAAAATCGCAGGAATCGCTAATTGATTAATTTGTTTGAACGTAATTCTATCCGAAACCAAACTCATTTCGAACAATTATTTTTTTACGCGTTTGTATGGTGGTTTGTTTTTGATGATTTGACTCAACATAAATAAGGTAGTTCCGACCAATGTGAAATAACCTAAAAGTGGTAAGCCAGGAATGTGATAATCGTTGTATTTGAACATGAAAATACACGCTAAATATCCAGCGAAAATCAAATAATAAATTACTTTTTTGAATGATCCGTATGTAAATTTTCCTCGAATATATTCAATCAAATTCAACAGAATTAAGAAGAAATAAAAACCGAAAAAGATATAGCGTAATGGATTAATCGGGCGATCGGTTGTTCTTATATTCACCATTAAATTGTAATTGTAAACACCGTTATAAATTAATAACAATAAGATAAGAACGATAATTATACGAAGTATTTTCATAAAGTATTTTTGCATTAAAAAAGCTGTCGAAACAGCTTTTTGATTTTATTTTACAGGTTTGAAATCTAATGAAAGCGAATTCACACAATAACGTAAACCAGTTTCTGTAGGTCCATCATCAAAAACGTGTCCCAAGTGGCTTCCACAATTTCCGCAAAGAATTTCTGTTCTTTTCATTCCGTGCGAAGTGTCTACGCGTTCTACGATTTTACCTTCTTTAATTTCTTTGTCAAAGCTTGGCCAACCACAATGTCCATCAAACTTAGAAGAAGAAGAAAACAATTCTTCTCCACACGCATTACATGTATAAATTCCGTTCTCGAAATGCATGTTAAATTTTCCTGTAAAAGGACGTTCTGTTCCAGCTTCTCTTAAAACATAATACTCTTCAGAAGAAAGTTCTTTTTTCCATTCTTCGTCTGATTTATTGATATTGAATTGAGGTTTTTCGTTCATCGTAACGGTGTTTGAAGGTTGTTCTACTTTAGCATCTTCTTTTTTTTGTTGAGATGTACAAGAAACCATAAGGCTCAATATTAATCCAACAACAAAAAAAGAAGTATATTTTTTTAGGCAATCCATTGATTATATTTTTCAAAAGCTTGTCTGATTTCTTCTTCAGTACAAACTACATCATAACGACAATTTCCAATCTTGTTGATCAAACTAAAGTTGATTGAATTGTTTTGATTTTTTTTGTCGTGTTTCATCCATTCCATTAAGTTCGGAAAAATTTTCATATCAATTGTATTTAATGCATACATTGACGAAAAACTTTCGCAAACTTCCTCCACATCAGCTTTAGAAATTAATTCTTGATCATAACTAAGGAATGTCTCAATAATCATTCCGATTACAATTGCTTCTCCATGTAAAAGCGGAAAATCAGTTTCTAAGGATTCACTTTCTATAGCATGACCTATTGTATGACCAAAATTTAAAATTTTGCGTTCACCTTTTTCATATGGATCATTGTCAACCACATTTTCTTTGATATGAATAGAATCCATGATAAATGGTGCCAAAGATTCGGCATCGTGCGAAGGTAATTGAACCAAATTATCCCAATGATCACGGTTCTTGATTAAACCATGTTTTAACATTTCGGCTAAGCCAGATTTTACTTGACGTTGCTCTAATGTCAACAAAAATTTAGGATCAACTAACACCATTTCTGGTTGTGTAAATGTCCCAATCATGTTTTTCATTCCTTCCAAATCAATTCCATTTTTTCCGCCAGCAGAAGCATCGACCTGCGATAATAACGTAGTTGGAATGTTAATGAATTTGATTCCACGCTTGAAAGTAGAAGCCATAAAACCTCCCATATCGGTTAAAACTCCACCACCAACATTAATAACTAATGAATGACGATCTGCACCCAATTCGCTTAATGCTAACCAAAGATTAGTTACGGTATCGATGTTTTTATTTTCTTCTCCAGAGTCAATTTCAAGGATTTCGTAAGCAGAAATATTGTCCAAATCGGCTAATAATAGCGGTAAACAATGCACATGAGTGTTCTCATCTACCAAAAAGAAGATAGAAGAAAAAGTGTTATTTGCAAGGTAATCGTCTAAAATATATGCGATTGAACCAAAATGAATCGGAGCTGATTTCAAAATGAAAAATGTTTTTAAAATGTGCCTAAAATTACGACGACCTTTTTAGATCAACCAAATATTTTGAATGATTTATTTTAGGAGGGCTGTCGATAGAATCTATATTGATATTATCGACTTATAAAATAATTATTTTTAAATTTGCACAAATTCATAGATCAATGAACATAGTTCTTTTTGATGGCGAAGAATGGGAAGATTTTTTGCCCCTAACATTTACAAGACCTGTAGCTGCCCTAAGAATGGGAATATTGAGTTTTGCAGAACGTTGGGAAAAAATACTAAATACAGAGGTTTCTTATCAAACGAAATCTTATTTGCAAGAAAAATTTCCTGCTAAACTTCAAACAGAAAATACATTTATCAACCCAACTTTTTTTCCAAATGAAAAATTAATTGAAGCGATAAAGAATTTAAAATCAAACCAAACCCTACTTTTTGACCATCAACTTGTAGCAGTTAAATCAACTGAAGAAACTCCAAAAATCACATCAGATATTATTCAATTTGAAGATGAAGTAATACATCTACAACATTCTTGGGATATGTTTACATACAATTTTCAAGCAATTGAATTTGATTTTGATTTGGTTACAAAAGGTAGAACTTCTCAACCAATATCAGCAACCAACCAAGTTTTAGCTCCCGAAAATATATTTATTGAAGAAGGTGCGAAAGTTGAATTTTCTATTTTGAATGCATCAGAAGGTCCAATTTATATTGGAAAAGATGCCGAAATTATGGAAGGTTCTATGATTCGTGGCGGATTAGCTTTATGCGAGCATGCAAAAATAAATATGGGTGCAAAAATATATGCTGGTTGTACGATTGGTCCTTTTTGTAAAGTTGGTGGTGAATTAAATAATTCAATCCTAATAGCATATTCAAATAAAGGACATGATGGGTTTTTAGGGAATTCTGTAATTGGAGAATGGTGCAATTTAGGCGCGGATACAAATAACTCAAACTTGAAAAATAATTATGCAGAAGTAAAGTTATGGAGTTATAACCAAAAAAGATTTGTAAAAACAGGTTTGCAATTTTGTGGTTTAATAATGGGCGATTATGCTAAATCTGCAATCAATACACAATTTAATACTGGTACAGTTGTTGGAGTTTGTGCGAACGTTTTTCAATCAGGTTTTCCACCAAATATGATTAAACATTATAGTTGGGGTGGACAATCAGACGCTCCTGTTTTTAATTTTGATAAAGCTTGTGAAGCTGCAGAAAAAATGATGGAAAGAAGAAAAATTGCTTTTACACTTGCTGATAAAAGAATTTTAGAACATATTTTTAATTTAAATAATAACTAATTTAATAACGAGTAAATCATAAGAATTTAAGTTTAAAATTGTAATATGATTAATTTTACGTGTTAATCTTTTAACAATTAATTAAAAAATCCTTAATTTTGCTTTTTGTTAGAAAAGAATATTTGTGAAATGACTGGTAAATATAAAAACGTTTTAGAGTTAATTGGAGATACTCCATTAGTTCAATTAAACAGAATTAACCAAGACATTCCAGGCGAAGTTTATGCAAAGTTAGAATGTTACAATCCTGGACATTCAACAAAAGACAGAATAGCTTTACATATTATAGAAGAGGCTGAAAAAAATGGTCTATTAAAACCTGGTGCTACGATTGTAGAAACAACTTCAGGTAACACTGGATTTGCTGTAGCTATGGTGGCTATCGTAAAAGGGTACAAATGTATCTTAGCGGTATCGGATAAAACAAAGGCAGAAAAGATTTCATTCTTGAAAGCGATGGGAGCAAAAGTATTTTTGTGCCCTGCGAATGTACCTGCTGATGATCCAAGATCATATTACGAAGTAGCAAAACTTATTGCTGCGGAAACGCCAAATTCTCTTTATATTAATCAATATTTTAATCAAGGGAATACAGAAGCTCACTATTTAACAACAGGTCCTGAAATCTGGAATCAAACAGAGGGTAAAATTACTCACCTAATCGGTTGTACAGGTACAGGAGGAACTTTGACAGGTAGTGCACGTTATATAAAAGAGCAAAACCCAGATGTGAAAATCATCGGAGTTGATGCTTATGGATCAATATTGAAAGGTTATCACGAAACTGGAAAAATTGATCAGAATGATATCTATCCTTACAGAATCGAAGGAATGGGAAAAAATTTAGTTCCTGGAGCTTTAGATTTTGAAATGGTTGATTCTTTTATCAAAGTGACAGACGAAGAAGCTGCTTATCGTACAAGAGAAATTGCTTTGAAAGAGGGAATTATGGCAGGATATACTTCTGGTGCTGCAACACAAGCATATAAACAATTGGCTGAAGCTGGAGAATTTGACGAAAATTCTTTAGTTGTAATTTTGTATCCAGACCACGGATCTCGCTATATGACAAAAGTTTTTAGTGATGATTGGATGGCAGAGCAAGGCTTTACAAATAGCAGACTCAATGGTTTAGAAGCTCGAGCAACAGTCGAAAGAATCAAATAATACGTATATTTGTAAAAATTAAATATTTAAAGTAGGTAGTGTTCGTTCACTTTCTACTTTTTTTTCAATTAATAAAAAATTAAACTATAATAAAATGGACATTTTTGAACGTTTAAAACAGAACCCTGGACCATTAGGTCAATTCGCTGATTATGGTGAAGGTTATTATGTTTTTCCACAGTTAAAAGGAGAAATTGGACCCGTAATGGAATTCCAAGGTAAAAAAGTAATTACTTGGTCAATCAATAACTACTTAGGTTTAGCTAATCACCCAGAAGTTCGTAAAGCAGATGCTGATGCTGCGGCACAATATGGTATGGCTTATCCAATGGGAGCTCGTGCAATGTCTGGTCAAACAGATTATCACGCTCAATTAGAGCAAGAATTAGCTGATTTCGTTCAAAAAGAATCTGCTTATTTAATGAATTTCGGGTACCAAGGTATGGTATCTACAATTGATGCTTTAGTATCTAAAAATGATGTAATCGTTTATGATGCTGAATGTCATGCTTGTATTGTTGATGGAGTTCGTTTACACTTTGGTAAACGTTTTATTTACCAACACAACAACATCGAAAGTTTTGAAAAAACAATTGCTCGTGCACGTAAATTAGCTGACAAACAAGGCGGTGGAATTTTAGTGATTACAGAAGGTGTTTTCGGAATGACAGGTAAACAAGGGATCTTGAAAGAGATTGCGGCTTACAAAGACGAATACAAATTCCGTTTATTAGTGGACGATGCACACGGTTTTGGTACTTTAGGAAAAACAGGAGCTGGAGCTGGAGAGGAGCAAGGTTGTCAAGATGCAATTGATATCTATTTCTCAACTTTCGCAAAATCTATGGCAGGTTTTGGAGCATTTATCGCTGGTAACAAAGATATTATCCGTATTTTAAAATATAACTTACGTTCTCAAATTTTCGCTAAATCATTGACAATGCCAATGGTAATCGGAGGTTTAAAACGTCTTGAATTGTTACGTTCTCATCCTGAGCTTAAAGATAAGTTATGGCACAATGTAGAAAAAATTCAGAAAGGATTAGAAGAAAGAGGATTTGATATCGGTGGATCTGATACTTGTGTTACACCAATCGTATTGAATGGTTCTCCTATTGAAGCGACTATATTAGCCAAAGAAATGCGCGAAGAATATGGTATTTTCGTTTCTGTAGTAGTTTATCCAGTTATTCCAAAAGGAATGATTATTTTCCGTATTATCCCAACTGCTGCTCACGAAGACGAGCACATCGAATATACGTTAAACTCATTTGCTGAGATTAAAGATAAATTAGCTGACGGATATTACAAACGCAAAGCAGAAGAATTGAATGTTGATTTTGTTCAATACTAAAATAAATATTCAATCAAATAATAGAAAAACCCTAAACTGAATAAGTTTAGGGTTTTTTGTTTGTATTCTGTTCAAAAGTTAAGTAATTATTCCCTTCTTTCCACATTTGATTTACTATATTTGTTTACAAATTAAACACACAAACACACAACAATTTTAATTATGAAAATTCACAATTTTAGTGCAGGACCATGCATTTTACCACAGGTTGTTTTTGACAAAATGGCTCAAGCTTGTTTAGATTTCAACAATTCAGGAACATCAATCTTAGAAATTTCTCACCGTCGCAAAGATGCGGTAGAAGTGATTGATACAGCAAGAGCGTTGGTAAAAGAATTGATGAATGTTCCAGAAACGCATGACGTAGTTTTTATGCAAGGCGGAGCTTCATTGCAATTTCCTACTGTAGCTTACAATTTATTGAAAGAAGGCGGAAAAGCAGCTTATACACAAACAGGAAAATGGGCAGAAAATGCTATCAAAGAAGCGAAGCGTTTCGGAGAAATTGAAGTTATAGCTTCTTCAAAAGATCAAAATTATAATTATATTCCGAAAGGATATACTGTTCCTTCAGATGTAGATTATTTCCACTGCACATCAAACAATACTATTTTTGGAACACAAATGAAAGAGTTTCCAAATTCTCCAGTTCCAATGGTTTGCGATATGTCTTCGGATATTTTATCTCGCACAATTGATGTTTCTAAATTTGGAGTAATCTATGCTGGAGCTCAAAAAAATATGGGACCTGCGGGTTCTGCTGTCGCAATCGTTCAAAAAGATTTATTAGGTAAAACAGGACGTAATATTCCTGATTATTTAAACTACGAAACACATATCAAAAAAGAATCATCGTTTAACACTTGGCCAGTAATTGCAATTTACGGTGTCATGTTAAATTTACAATGGTTAAAAGAGCAAGGAGGAGTAGAAGCGATTGCAAAAATTAATACTGCAAAAGCGGATGCAATGTATGCTGAAATTGATCGTAACGGATTATTTACAGGAACTGCTGCAACAGAAGATCGTTCTCAAATGAATGCCACTTTTGTCTTAAATAATGAAGATTTCAAAGCTGATTTTGACGCAATGTTAAAAGAAGCTGGAGTTGTTTCTTTGGCTGGTCACCGCGATGTTGGTGGATACCGTGCGTCAATGTACAACGCTTTACCATTAGAATCTGTTCAAGTTTTGGTAGAAGTAATGAAACAATTTGAACAAAAATTTGGTTAATCAGCAGATATTAGACGCTAGATATTAGTATTGAGAAATATATTATCTAAAATCTCACATCTTAATTCTATAATAATAACATGAAAATATTAGCAAACGACGGAATCTCTAAGGCAGGAATAGAAGCTTTAGAAGCAAAAGGTTTCGAAGTAATAACTGCTCACGTAGCACAAGAACAATTAGAAAACTATATCAACGAAAACGGAATCGAAGTACTTTTAGTGCGTTCTGCGACTAAAGTTCGTCAACCTTTGATTGATGCGACAAATCTTAAAATTATTGGTCGTGGTGGAGTTGGTATGGATAATATCGATGTTGCTTATGCACGCGAAAAAGGAATTCAAGTCATTAATACGCCAGCATCTTCTTCTCAATCGGTAGCAGAATTTGTGGTGGCGCATTTGTTTTCTATCGTTCGTAATTTGCATCAAGCCAATCGTAGTATGCCTTTAGAAGGAGATTCTAACTTCAATGGATTGAAAAAAGCTTATGCAAAAGCAATCGAATTGAGAGGGAAAACAATGGGTGTGATCGGTTTTGGTCGTATCGGTGTAGAAGTAATTCGTGAAGCGATTGGTTTAGGAATGAATATTTTAGTGTATGATAAATTTCCTGCAACACGTGACATCGAATTAGAATTTTTTGATGGTCAAAAATTAACGTTTACAATCACTTCTGTTGATTTTGATGAAGTAATTACGAAAGCAGATTTCATTTCGTTGCACGTTCCAGCGCAAGAGGGATATATTTTGGGTGAGAAAGAATTTGCAAAAATGAAAGATGGCGTGATTGTAATTAACACGGCTCGTGGAGGAGTTGTTGATGAAAAAGCGTTAGTTGATGCAATCGAAGATGGTAAAGTTGCTGGTGCGGCTTTAGATGTTTTTGAGAATGAGCCAACACCAGAAATGGGCTTGTTGATGAACGAATCGTTGTCGTTATCTCCTCATATTGCAGGTTCTACGAATGAAGCGCAGGACAGAATTGGAACTGAATTAGCTTCGCAAATCGTTGAGATTTACGGAAAATAATTTTGAGTTTCATTCTATCTAAAACTATTCAAAATGCCTCAATTTAAACCATTCAAAGGAATTCGACCTACAGAAGAAACTTCTCAAGAATTTGTGACGCTTGCCGTTAATCAATATTCGAAAGAAGAATTGGACTATTATATCAATAACAGAGAAGACTCTTTTTTGCATATTATTTTGCCAACTTGGGACGAAACGATTCAAGATCCGAAAGAAAAATTCAGAAAAGTTCGCGAGAATTTCGAGAATTTTATTTCGAAAAAAATATTAACGCAAGACAAGTCTTCTTTTTATATTTATCAAGTGATACAGCCTGATGGACGCGAAACAAAAGGACTTTTGGGCTTGGTGAATATTGATGATTATCGTCAAAATAAAATTAAAAAGCACGAAGAAACATTGGAACGTCGTGTGGAATTATTTGCTGATTATTTGAAGGAATCTCACTTCCATGCGGAGCCTGTTTTATTGACCTATAAACCTGCTCAACGCGTTGATTTGTTGATTGATACGGAAATGAAACGCAAACCGATTCTGAAAATAGAAGAAGAAAACGGAACGCAACATTTGTTGTGGAGAGTCGATAATCGATTGAATTTAAAACAATTAAAAGATTCAATTGAGAAATTGGACGAATTGTATATTGCAGATGGACATCATCGTATGGAAAGTTCGGAACGATACACAAAATTTGCGGTTGAAAATTCGAAAGATGAAGTCTATGGTGATGAAGCGTTTAATTATACGTTAGCACTTTTAGTTTCGAATGAAGATTTGATTATCAATGATTATAATCGATTAATTAAAGATTTAAATGGCTTAACTCCAGAAGCGTTTTTAACTGCTTTAGAAGTTGATTTTGAAATTATTCCGAAAGGTGATGAATTAGTTGTGCCAACCAAAAAACATCATATTGTGATGTATTTAAATGGTCAATTTTATAGTTTATATGTAAAAAATAATTTATTGACAACCGAAGGTTTAAGCGAATTGGATACGTATATTTTCGAAGAAAATGTGATGAAACCAATTCTAAATATTCAAGATTCTAAAAAGGATAAACGCATTCATTACGAATGTGGTACGCGCAATAGAGAAGGGGTAGAAGCGCTTAAAAATAAAGTTGATCATCACGATTATATTGCTGCTTTTGCTTTTTATCCAGTGGATGTGAAGGATTTGCAATTGATTGCGGATTTAGGGCTTAAAATGCCACCAAAAAGTACATATATCGAACCAAAACCATTAAGCGGTTTTGCTGTATTTGATTTGAAAGAATAAAAATGAGTATTCAAGAAAATTTAAAAACAATAGAAGCTACAATTCCTGCTCATGTGACGTTGGTAGCGGTTTCTAAGACAAAACCTGTGGGGGATTTGCAAGAAGCTTATGCGGCTGGAATGCGAGATTTTGGTGAAAACAAGATTCAAGAAATGTGCGATAAATACGAAGTTCTTCCAAAGGATATACGTTGGCATATGATTGGTCATGTGCAAACCAACAAAGTGAAGTATATGGCGCCTTTTGTGCATTTGATTCACGGAGTTGATAGTTTAAAATTGTTGAAAGAAATTCACAAACAAGCCGAAAAAAATAATCGCGTAATTGATGTGTTGTTGCAACAATTTATTGCAGATGAAGAGACTAAATTTGGTTTGGATCAAAAAGAAATTCGACAAATTATGCAAGAAGAAATTCAGCATTTGCCAAATGTTCGCGTAGTTGGATTGATGGGTATGGCAACGTTTACGGAAGATAAAAATCAAATTCGAGAAGAGTTTTTTTCTTTAAAATCTAACTTTGATTTCTTGAAAAATAATTTTGAAAATATAACTATTTTATCCATGGGAATGTCAGGTGATTACCAAATTGCGATAGAAGAAGGTAGTACAATGGTTCGCATTGGAAGTTCAATTTTTGGACATCGTAATTATTCCATATAATGGACTAATTTTTTTTAAAATAACAAAACCCTAAAATGATAAGTTTTAGGGTTTTTGTATTTTTAGTTTTGATTAAAAAGTTTTTATATGTTAACCATTTCCTACGCCTCCGCTTTGCTCTTGGTTAGATTTTGATCGTTCTATTTTGAATTGTTTTCCAAAATTATAACTTATTCCAATTCGGTACGTTCTGTAAGATTGGCTTACACCAGTATTTATAACATTATTAGAAATGCTTGTGTATGAACCATTTTTGTTTTCGAAAAGGTTAGAAATATTGGCAGAGATTTGCAATTTCTTTTGAAAAACCATTGCTCTTAACCCAATATTATGTCGCGTGAAATCTCCAAATTTATCCAAGCCATCTGTGCTTTTTGTGTAATACGAATACGAGTAATTTGCAAAAAGGGTTTTCTTTTTGTTTAAATCTAAATTATTTGTAATTCTAAATTCACCATTCATACCATCTAATGTATAGTTCATTTCAGGAATTTTACTTGTGGTTTTGCGATAATAAACATCTGCCGAAGCATTTATTTTCCACCATTTGTATGGTTTTACATTGATGTTTTCACTAAATCCAATACTATATGTTTTTCCGATGTTAAATGGTTTAGAAAGCGAAATTTTCGTTTCAGGATCATAGATAACGACTTGTTCAAAAAGATCAGTTGCATTTCTGTAATAGATACTCGATACAAATAAATCTTTATAGGCATGTTCTAATTCGAAATTATTAGAATTAGAAGGTGTTAGATTTGGATTTCCCTCATAGTAACTGTACTTGTTTTGTTTGGTTGTTCTCGGATTTAAATACCAAATAAATGGTCGATCTACACGGCGCGAATAGTTTAGGTAACGAATGATTTTCCGAAGATTGATACATCAAATAGGCAGTAGGGTATAAACCGTCATACTCTTTTTTGTAATTATATTGCGGATCATCCATTATACTTTTTGATTGTGCATGTTCGTAACGTAAACCAACTTTAGCTGTCCATTTTTCATTTAATTCTCGTTCGACTGAATAATAAAGTGCATACACATTTTCGTTATATTGATAGTTATTCGAGAAATTAACATCTTCTTGGAAATCTTCAGTTGGATTTGATTTTGAGTAACGGTGATTGTCTGCTTTATCTTTAGCCCAACGCAAACGTGATCCATAATTCATTTTCCACGAATTAACAGGATGCTCCATATCAAGACTTACATTAAATCGATCCGATGAACTTTCTGATAAACTATAGTTGTTGTCGTATTTATTATCAATTAGATTCCAATCTGAATCAAATTCGTTGTTTATATTTTTGCTGTTGTTATCGTTTATATTGTTCGAATAATCGAAGTCAAATGTTAACTTTTTTCCTTCTTGTTTAAATTTTTTGATGATATGATAATTCAATCCAAGATACCCCCAATCCCAAGTCGTACCATCTCTGTTGGTTGTCATATATCGGTTTAAGGTATTATTTGTTAAATCAAAAATAGAAGTGATGGAATTCCCTTTGTTCATCCCATCTCCATCAGAATAGTCAAAGTTAAATCCTGTAATGAATAAATCCTTTAGTTGGTAGTCAATACCAATTCTTCCACCATAATACTGGTTCTCATTTTTATTTTTTCCGTTTGTCAACCATTTCTGATCAGGATAAATAGTCGAATTTTCACTTTCATTGTACCAATTTCCAACACCACTATAAACACTCGAGGTTAAGGTCCATTTTCCTTTTCGGTAATTGATATTCCCATTTAAGTTAAAACCTGGATATTTTTGCTGACTATAAGAACTTGAAATAGAGCCATTGAAACTTTCTTGTTTTGCATTTTTCAATACGATATTAATGATTCCACTATTTCCAGTTGCATCGTATTTTGAAGGTGGATTGGTGATAACTTCTATTTTTTCAATATCTTCTGTTCGAATAGTTTTTAGATAATTGGCTAATTGTTCACTACTCATTTGCATCAAACGATCATTAATCATCACACTTACAGAACCTTTTCCAATGATAGAAATCGCATCTGTAGCTTCTTCAACTTTTATACGTGGTGCAAGTTTTAACGCATCTAAGGCATTTCCTCCTTTTGCGCCTTCGGCTAATTCTGGATTAAAAATGATTCGATCAACTTTCTTTTCAATTAATTTTTTTTGGCCAGTTACGACAGCCTCTTTTAACGATACATTCTCTGTTTTAGGAACTAAAATAATTCCTAAATCCGTATGATTCATAATCGTGAGAGAGGATGAATGAAGTAAAATTCCAGCTTCTTCAATTCTATACGTATAAGTTCCTTCTTCTAAAATAACCGTAAAGTGCCCATTTTCGTCAGTAGAAATTTCATCTATAATTTTTTCGCCTTGAAAAATGATTACATCTGCTAACGCTATTGGAGCTTGATTGGTATATTGAAAAGTTCCTTTTATTTCTTGTTGAGCAAAAGTATGAACAGATACAATACAAATAATTGGAAGAAAATATTTTTTCATTTATAGGGTTGTTTACAAATAGGACGCATCAATCATCAAAAAGTTACAAAACTATAAGTGAAAATATCTTAAATGATAATGAATTAAAGAATCAAAAACTCCCAATAAGGGGATTATTGGGAGTGAATAAACTTATTTAAGTTCTTTTTCTAATTGAATAGATTTTGGAAATAGAATGTTGTTTTCGATGTGAATATGAGTATGCAAATCATTCTCGAATTCTTCTAACATTGCATAGGTCACGCGATAAGTGTTACACGCATCTGCTGGTGGAGTGTAATGATTGGTAAGTTCTGCAATCCTTGCAAAACGATCACCTTCTGCGGTATGTTCATGTTCCATCATGTGAACTGGATTTTCAACTGTACCAAAATGAGGAACTTCTAATTCTATTCCTCTTTTCTTTGCATGAGTCATTTTTTTGATAAATGGAAAAAGAATTAATTCTTCTTTTTTTAAATGAGCACTCAAATCTTGAGCTGTTTGATTAAATAAAGCGTTTATTTCATAAAGTTCTGGATGTCTTTCACCATGAACTTTGCATAATTTGTCTAAGAAAGCGAGTAAAACAGGTATTTTTTCTTCCACATAAGCATGATGTATTTTTTCAACATATTCACTTAGCAAATCCAATGGCCACGATTTAAAATCAATTGAAGCTTCGGTTTGAGAAGGTAAATTTTCCAAATCATTATACACTTTGTTTACATCTGTAGTTTTATTTTCACAGGCTTCTTCGATGGTTCTTCCACCACGGCAACAAAAATCAATGCCATGTTTTTTGAAAATCGCCGCAGTTCTAAAATCTTCTGAGACCATTTCTCCGATTAAATCTGTTTTTATGTCCATAATAGAATACTTTTTATCTTTTATTAAATTAAATTTTTTTTGAGCCTTTTAGCATTATTATTTTTTCTTTGCAATCATGACAAAAGCACACAAATGTTCTTCGTATTTTTTGAAAACTTTCTTCATTTTTATTACTCTTTCTCTCACTTCTGTTTGAGTTGCAATATTTTTTATGATAGTTAAAAACCCTGAAAATCCTTCATCATCAATTAATCTTGAAGGTTCAAGCAGGCGCATTTCAGCTGTTTTAATTTCAATAATTTCGAAACCTTCTTCTTTTACAAGAATTTTCCATTCTTCAACTGTTAATGGTCTTGCATTAACATTCATCGTAATTGCAAGCTCTTTTTGAATGTTCTTTTTGATTTCATCTGAAATATTATTCGGTTTTAATGCTAATTCATGAATTGCATAGTATCCATCTTTTTTTAGAACACGATGAGCTTCTTTTATGATTTCACTTTTACGATGATTGGCATGCATCGTTAGCATAGCTTCTCCAAAAATTTTAGTTTGAGAACAGTCATCAAGTCTTGTGTCAGCAGCATTTCCTAATTGAAAAACAGCTTTTTGATTATCAAATTTTTGATTTAAATTCTCGATAATTTTTTCGTCTAAATCAATTCCAATGTATGATGTTGGCTGTTTGTCAAGTACAATAGAAGTGGTATAACCAAGCCCAGGAGCAAATTCTACAATCGCATCATTTGTATTGATATCTAACAATTCAACCATTTCATTTGTCAACTTTTTTCCTCCAGGTCTTAGTACTTTTTTTCCTATTTTAGCAAGGAGCCAATGTCCAGACATTTTATCAATTGTATCATTTTTCATTTGAGTAAGTTTTTTATTTTCAATTGAAATAAAAAGACCTTTTTATCTTTTATTAAGGTAAATTTTATTCTAAATTTAATTTTAGAAATACTTCTTGCGAATCTAATTTCTCAACCAATTGGTTGATAGTAGTTGTTTCTAATAAATGCTTTAAAGTATTTCGTATTTCTTTGAATTGCTGATGCAAAGGACAAGGATTTTTTTCTGAACATCGTTTTAGTCCAAGTGCACAACCACTAAAAATTTTATCTCCATCAAAATGTCTAACAATTACAGCCAACGAATTTTTCATATATTTTTCATCGAGATGAAAACCACCATTTGGTCCTTTTGTAGACTGTAAAAGATTTTTTCGAACCATTTCTTGCAAAATTTTTGCAATAAAATATTCAGGAGAATCAATTCCTTTCGCTACATCTTTTATTCCAACTCGATTTCCGTCTTTGGTTTGCTGTGCGATATAAATTACTGCTCTAACGGCGTATTCACAAGTTTTTGATAACATTTACAATTCTTTTACACTACAAATATACATCATTTCTTCAATAAAAGAGTAAAAGGTGTTTTATTAATTCTAATTATTTCCAAAATTCGTCTTCAAAATTATCAAATGGTTTTGTGTGCGAGTTTTCTAATCTTTTACCTATTTGTTTCAAATCACTTTCATCAAGATTTTCTTGTAAGTAAGGAAACCATTCACGTTCCTCGAATCGAATATGATTTTTTAATAAATGAGCAAATTTTTCTACTATTGATTTCTCTGGATGTTGAGCAATCTTTTGTGCTAAAACCTTTAATTCTTGATGTTCGGTTTTAATTTGTTGGTTGTATGTTTCGTTTGAATAGGGAAAAATAATCGTTTCTTCATGTTTAAAGTGCTCAGAAAGATGATTGTTCCAAAAATATTCAACATAAGATGCAATTCGTTCTAATGCAATATTTTTAAAGAAACCTTGTTCAATTTTCCAACTACAAAGCAATCCAAAATGATGATCCTTTGATAAAACGACAATGTGTTCACTTCTTTTCATAATTAACTGTTTTTGTGAATTAAAGTTATGACAATTTTCAATAAAATTCTTTTTAGTATTCTATTTTAAAATTTAGACGTATTTCAGATCTTTTTTAGGTTGACATAAATGGAAAAGTATTCAATAAAAAAATCATTCTAATTTCCTGCTATTGGACTACCGAAAACTCCGACAGCTAATTCAGTCCATATTAATAAACCAATGAGTAAAACCATTATGCAGAAAAAGATTTTATTTTGTAAACGGTTAGTCAGTTGTAGAATGTAGTTTATCGTTAATCCAATAACCGAAAGTAAAATAAATGCAATAATAAAATCAAATAAACTCCAGTTGACTTCATTTGTAAATTGCATAGCAATTAGTGGAATTGTTATTATTAGACCAATTATTCCAAAAATTAAAGATTGTTTATGGTGCATTTTTGTATTCATACTAACTATTTATTGAAATCACTTTGAGAAATAAAGTAATAAAATAAAAATGAGATTCAAAAAAAATAGTTTAATTGATAAATTGTGAACGATTGAGTTTGGATTTAATGAAAAATTAATTTAAATCAATATTTTTCTAAAAAGCATTGTTTAAATTTGAAGTATGAAAGCAAGTTTTGAACCTTATATTTTGAAATTCAAAAATCCAAGCGGTACTTCGCGTGGTGTTTTGACAGAGAAATTGACCTATCTTTTTACATTAGAAGAAGATGGGAAAGAATATGTTGGTGAATGTGGATTGTTTAAAGGATTGAGCTTTGATGATCGTCCTGATTATGAAGAAAAATTGCAATGGGTTTGTGACAATATTGACTTAGGAATTGATGAATTGTGGCGTGAATTGCGCGAATGGCCTTCGATTCAGTTTGGAGTAGAGCAGGCTTTTCAGAGTATGTTTGCGAATCGTTACAACGAAAATTATACAGATAAATTGAATCCTGATTTATATGAGTCCGCTTTTTCGACAGGTGATAAAGGTATTCAAACTAATGGTTTAATTTGGATGGGTTCGATTGATTTTATGCGCGAACAAATCAAAGAAAAATTAGCGATTGGTTTCAACTGTATCAAGTTGAAAATCGGTGTTGATTGGCAAAATGAGCATAAGGTTATTCAACAATTAAGACAAGATTTTTCTGCAGATCAATTAGAATTAAGAGTAGACGCGAACGGAGGTTTTACGTTTGAGGAAGCAAAAGTGGTGTTGCAACAATTGGCTGACTTAAAAATTCATTCGATCGAGCAACCCATAAAAGCTGGACAAGTAGAGTTGATGGCAGAGTTATGCGCTGCTACACCAACACCAATCGCTTTGGACGAAGAGTTAATCGGAATTGTTCATCAAGAAGATAAATTCAAATTATTAGAACAAATCAAACCGCAATATATTATTTTAAAACCAAGTTTAGTTGGTGGAATTAGAGGTTCGTTGGAATGGATTAATGCGGCAGATACTTACGAAATCCCGTTTTGGATAACGTCTGCTTTGGAAAGTAATATCGGCTTAAATGCTATTGCACAATGGACGGCGATTTTATACCCAGAAATGCCACAAGGATTGGGAACAGGAGGTTTGTTTACAAACAATTTCCCAAGTCGATTAGAATTAAGAGGAGAATATTTATTTCGAAACAAATTAGCATGAATAAAGTAATTATCGCATTTTTTGCAACAATCGTTTTAATGAGTTGTCAAACGACAAAAAAAACAATTGATTTAGTTGCAATTCAAAAATATCAAACCGAATTGGCGACTTTTTATACTGATCCTAAAACGACGCCATTGGTAGACGAAGAAAAAACGAATTTCAAAGGCATTACATTTTTTCCGATCAGCGAAAAATATATTGTGAAAGCGAAATTTACTCCAATCAAAGATGGAAAGGTGATTCCGTTTCCTACTTCTGCAAAGAAAATCAAAAATTACAAAGAATACGGAACGGTGACATTTATATTGGATAATGTTGAACAAACGCTGACGGTTTATCAATCTTCGCCGATTATGGAGAAATATGCAGACAGTTTGTTTTTACCTTTTATGGACGAAACAAACGGCGTGACGTCTTATGGAGGTGGACGTTATTTGGATTTGAGTACAAAGGATTTAGGTACAAAAGCCAATGAAATTACGTTGGATTTTAATCAAGTGTATAATCCATATTGTGCATATAGCAAACATTACAATTGTCCCATTCCGCCAGCGAATAATGTGTTGGATATCGAAATTAATGCAGGTGTAAGTTATCATAAATAGAATGTTGTATTTAGATTTTTCTCAACCTAACTATGATGTCAACGCTATTGAAGTTACCAATGAATTTGAACAATCCATAAAAGATTTTTTGGTTGAATGGTTTTCTGATTCTGAGGTGATGATTGCGCATACTTCGGGGTCTACTGGAACTCCGAAAGAGATTATTTTGACCAAAGAGAATATGCGAAAAAGTGCGAATATGACGGGAAAACATTTGCATTTAGAGAAAGGAAATTCGGCTTTATTGGTGATGCCTGTTACTTATATTGCTGGAAAATTGATGTTGGTTCGTGCAGTAGAAATCGGATTGAAATTGATTTGTATGCAACCAACTTCTCATATTTCTTTGAATGAAATTAATAGTGGAATTTCGCAAAATTTTACCTCGATTGATTTTGTTGCGTTAACGCCTATGCAAGTTGAAAATTCGTTAGATTTTGTTTCAAGATGTCAGAAGTTAATTATCGGAGGAGCGCCTCTTTCGGAGAAAGTGAAACAAGAATTGTTTGCTTTTGAGAACGAAGTCTACGAAACGTATGCAATGACGGAGACGATTACACATATTGCGTTTAAACAAGTTGCGAATCAAAAATATCCTAATGCAGAACAAGTTTTTGAAGCGTTTGATGAGGTAAAGATTTCACAAGATGAGCGAGGTTGTTTGGTGATTGATACGCCTTATGATGGATTGCAAGTTGTAACGAATGATGTGGTTGAATTGATTGATACACGAAAATTTAACTGGATTGGTAGAGCGGATAATGTGATTAATTCGGGTGGAATAAAATTATTTCCAGAACAAATAGAAAATAAGCTGAAATCGTTTATTCATTCTGATTTTTATATTACCTCAAAAGCAGATGAATTATTAGGTCAGAAATTAATTTTAGTGGTAGAAGGAGAGGAGAGGAGCTTGGATTTTTCTTTGGCAGATTTAACCAAATATCAAGTTCCAAAAGAAATTATTTTCATACCTACATTTTCTCGAACGGAAAGTGGTAAAATAAAACGACAACAGTTTTAGGATCGACCTATTTTTTTATTTTGTTCGTGTATTTTACCTAAAATAGCTTAATTTTAGCACTACTAAAACTTATACTGTGGATTACAATCGACTTTTTAATGATATTTTTTTCTTGATTTTTGATGATAAAATGGATGAAAATCAATATCCAATTTGGAAAAGTTTTTCGTTTATTCACAATCCGATTCAGCAATTAATTAAGGCACAAGATTTATTAAATCAGTTGCTTCACGAATATCCAAAAGATAAAAAAGCACTTTTTCTGAAAGGAGTTGTTCAGCGCAATTTAAACTTCAACGAAGAATCGATTTTGTATCTTTTAGAAGCAAAAAAGGAAGATTATTACTTGTATGCTGCGAATTTCTACATTGCCGAATATTATATTCATAAATTGAAATTTGATGAAGCGCAAAAGTATTTGAAAGAAATTGAAATTGTGTATCCTACCAATCAACGTTTTCTTTTCTTATCGATTTTAGTGAGTTTAGAATTGTTTGAATTTGATGAAGCTAAACGATATTTGAATATTTTGTATCAATTGGTTGAGGATAAACAAGTTTTAGAATTATTGAGTAAAAACCTTCAGATTACTGAAGAAATTGTCTTGAAAACGACAAATCGATTGGTCTTAAAAAATTTCAAGTTGAGAAGTTTTAATTATAATCTTCAGCTCAAAACAAATTTGATTGCTTTTTATAAGAATTTCGCTGATATCGGGGTTAATTTTAATGGAATCAATTGCTTTATAATGGCACTTACCTTGAAGCAAATTACGTTGTATCCGACGTTTCATAATCTTGAAATTTATAATGTTCAAACGATTTTAGATTATATTGATGTTGATAAAAAAGGGATTCAAATGCGCTTAGAAGACATTGATTTTGACCATGATTTTGTCAAAAATTACCACGAATATTTAGAAGTCGAAATTCTATTGAAAGAAGATTAGTTTTTAACACCCTATAATCCCCTCAAGGGGATATTTTGTTTTGATGTGATTTCTGAAACGAGTTGAAGATGACTGAAGTAGTTTAGAATAATCTGAGATTCTTCGACAGGTTTAGAATGACAATAATGTCAAGTTGAGTTTATTTCAGTTTTGCATAAATAGATGAAGACTTTTCTATTGAAATGATAAATAGGTAACATGAATAAAAGTGGACAATCAGAAAAAAAACTTTAATTTTGCTAAAATTTATAAGATGGAATTTGTTCAAGATAAGGAAGAAGTTTTTGATAACGTCGAGTTGTTTTTGGAAAGTCTAGAAGTTGGAACGGATGAAGAAAAAAAGAAATCGATTCAGTTAATCAAAAAATCAAAAACATTTTTGGTGATTGATGCGGATGAGGTGATGGTTTTTGCGCCAAGTACATTTATTGGAATTAAAGAAAATAACATTCAGCAGTTTACAGGGAAGTTATTGGAGCACGAAACCAATCCCATTCTAACGAAATTGTTCGGTTCTACACCAAAAATTGATAAAACTTTGGACGAATTATTTTTAGATTTTTGCGACGAAATAGAAGTTAATCGCAATGATGTTGGGATTTCCCGAGATTATTGGATTATAAAAAATATGTAAAAAAAAGAGCTTTTCATCTACAACTGAAAAGCTTTTTTCTCTTAAAAGGCTAAAGAATAACATTGATTTTTGCTTTGCTAATAGGTTTTATTCCAGCCAAAGCGCCATCAATTTCGCACTTCAACAAACCACTTCCGCCACCATAATGATGGATTTGCTTTATCGTAGGGAAATAAGTGCTTATCCATTCCTCCATTTTCTCTACCTCCGAAGCACCAATTCCACTACTGTATAATATTATTTGGATATTATTTGTTGATACGTATCCTTTCAATTCTTCTTGTGAGCAGGTACAAAATGCTTTCCAGTTTTCATTTTTGTTGATCACGCGTTCTAACGTGTCTACAATTTCTTTGTTTTTACCATAAACGGCGATTTGTACTTGCATATTAGATTAATTTTAAGGCAAAGTAACAACACAACGCATGGTCTAGCATTGATTTACGATAAGAAATAAATGACATAAAAAAAATCGTTCCAATTCGAAACGATTTCTATGTTTTATTGTTGATTTTCTAATTGTGCTAATCTTTCGGCAGCTAAATAAAATTCAGGATTCAACTGCAATGCTTTTTTGTATTCCTCTACAGCTTCGGCTTGTTTCTCAAATTTTTCTAGGATTGCGCCTTTGTTGTAGTATGATAAGAAATGATTTGGATTTAACTCGATTGATTGATTAAAATCGTTCAATGCATTTTCTAAATCATTCAAAACAAAATAAGTATTTCCTCTGTTGTAATACGACAAGAAATGTGGTTTCATTTCGATTACTTTCGAATAATCTTCGATTGCTTTATCCAATTGTTGTAATTGATCGTAGCAAAATGCACGATTGTGGTAACATGATTCGTAATCTGGATTAATTTCTAAAGCTTTATTGAAACATTCGATCGCCTCATTGTATTTGTTCAAATTCATCAATACATAACCTTTTTGATGATAAGCTACAAAACTTGCCGGATCAATCTCGATCACTTTATCAAAATTCTCAGCTGCTTTTGTTGGATTATATTGATTGAAATTTGCCATTCCTCTGTAGAAATAGAAGTTTGGATTTTTATCATCTAATTCAATTGCTTTATCAAAATCCTTGATTGCATCTGTATTTTGTTTCATATAATATTGGCTCAATCCACGACCGAAATATGAATTTGCCACTTCTATTTGACGCTTAATCGATAATGTAAAATAATCAATCGCTTTTCTATACTGACCTTTGCGGAGATATTGACTCCCATCTTCATAAAAACTCATAGTTCAATATTACAACAAACTCTTTAAATTTTAAATAAAAAATTTTAGAAAAGTTTATCTTTACGCAAAACAACACACATGAAAATAGAACATTTAGGGATTGCCGTAAAAGATTTGGGATTATCGAATGAATTGTTCGAAAAATTATTAGGAAAAGCACCGTACAAAGAAGAAGCAGTGGAGTCGGAAGGTGTGAGAACCTCTTTTTTTGAAGTAGGCGAATCGAAGATCGAATTGGTCGGTTCTGAAAAAAATGATAGTGCTATTGAAAAATATTTAGAAAAAAATCGCGAAGGAATTCACCATATTGCTTTTGGAGTAGATGATATCGAACTCGAAATAGAGCGTCTTAAAAATCAAGGGTTTACTTTTATTAACGAAACGCCAAAATTGGGAGCAGATAATAAACGTATTGTTTTTTTACACCCTAAAACAACAAATGGCGTATTGGTAGAGCTTTGCGAAGATGTAAAATAATTTTGAAGTTCAAAAAAATAGCTTTAATATTGCAAACGAATTAGGTGATAGCTTCCTTTTTATTGCTTAATTCTCTGGTCCTATAACTCAGTTGGTTAGAGTAGCTGACTCATAATCAGCAAGTCCTTGGTTCGAGCCCAAGTGGGACCACCTTGAAAATCAGGCGTTTACGAATAGTGAACGCTTTTTTTATTTCCTCGTGACGAACATTTGACGAACATCAATCTTTGATATTCAGGTATTTACATTTTAGTTTGATTACATTTTTCTTTATATTTGAGGAAACCAATTATTATGAAATACTTTGACTTCGTTATTATTTTAATACCAACTTTATTAGCTGTAATCACTTTTGTTTTTTATTTGCCTTTGTGTATTAAATCTTTTGATATTGAACAATCTGTAACTTATAAGAATGTAAGTAAGAATAAGTTTAAAATTCTGATGTTTCTTATATTTATATCTATAGGTTTATCTTTTTTACTTTTAATTCATAAAAAAAATTTATTCTATTATATTTCATCGTGGATTGGACAACTTTTTATTGTATATGTTTATTTTAGGAAGTTAGATATAAACTATAATATTCTTGAAAAATTTATTAGAGGTGAAAATTTGGAATTTGAAATACAAAAATCTAATAATGACTTATCTGAAGATATTAGAGATTCTACATCTAAAGTTTTAAATGTAACTAAAGAATCAAAAGAGAATGTTATTGAATCAATAAATGCAAATTCAGAAGTAATAAAAAATAATTTATCAGAAGATATTATTAATTCTTCAAATGAAATTAAAAGTAATATATTAATCAGTAACGAAAAGATATTAAGCTCAATAGAAGAATTAAAATATGATTATGTAAATGATACAATTAGTTTTATAAAAGAATTAAATGAAATTGATTTTGATAAAATATTAGTTGATAAAACAATTAAATTAAAAAGTGATAGTTATAAACTATTTAAGGATTTAGTTATTTATAAAATTGAACCAAACTCTAAAATAGATTTAATAGTTCCATATAAAAGTAAGTTTACTAATAATAAATTAGATAAAGAAAAGTTAATACCATTTTTGAATCAATTTTTTGATTTGAAAAATATATCAAATAATGAGTTTAAAAATGAGTTTAAATCAGATAAATCAAGCTTTTTTAATAAATACTTTTTAGTAAATGGTAAAGAGAATATCTTTAATAGAGTTGATTTTAATGATAGGTATCAAGATCTTTTATAAGTACAAATTATAAACAACCATGTTAAATATGTTATATAAATAAACTTAAATAGTGCTTAAATAATAAAATTGCAGGTTTCTTTATTGTACAGTTTTTGTACAATTACTTCTATTTTAAGTTAATGAAATAAACTTGTTCTATAATCATAAAAAAAGATCATATGAATGTAGAACATTTAACTTCTAAAATTAATTCGTTAGAGTTGACGATATTAATGATGATTGAAAAACAAAACAACTTTTTCGATCAAGCTTTATCAAAAATCTCATTAAATAATAAAGAATTTTATTCTAGAGATGAAGCTGCACAATTTTTAAATCTGGATCCGGATTATATCTATCAACTAGTTCATCAAGGCAGATTAAAAAAAATTGATAATCCTAATAATAAGAAATTGTATTTCCATAAATCTGATTTAATTGAATATATAACAGGTAAATCAAATTCAGACTCAGATACTTTTGAAGATGAAATATTAGGTAAATGGAACAAAAAAAGAGTTTAATCCCCATTAAACTCTCATTTATACAAATAACTTACGTTATGTTTTGCCTTAATCCTATGGCAAATATAAGACATAACAATTAATCAAACAATTTATTATGAACTTAGATTCTGCCGAATTTATTCGAGTGGGCACATCGTATTTTGCCATTATCGAACGTCCTACCATCTCAAAAGATACCGAGAAAATTATGATTTCTTGGAACAAAGAAACCATTGTAAATGATCTTGGTAAAGATTATATATCCGCTATCAAAAAGTATTACGGATTTTGTTGTATTCCTCAACATATCAATTATGAGCGAGAAATTGGAGATTTCTATAATATTTATCATCCTTTAGATTATGATATCGAAATTGAATCAGAAATTGATTTACAAGAACTACAATCAAAGATTCCCTATACACTTAAATATATCAAGCATATATTTGGAGAGCAATATTTATTAGGTTTAGATTATCTCAAAATATTGTTAGAAAATCCAACGCAAATTCTTCCTGTTCTTGTATTAGTTTCCTCAGAACGTGAAACAGGAAAAAGTACTTTTCTGAAATGGCTTCGTAAAATTTTCTCTTTCAATGCAACCTATATCAATGCGGATTCGTTTCTAAACAACTTCAATTCGGATTTAAATGGAAAACTTTTAGTCTTGGTAGATGAAATCATCACAGACAATCAACAAGTAACTGAACGCATTAAATTTCTTAGTACAGCTGACCGAAACAAAATAGAAGGCAAAGGTAAAGACAAAGAAGAAGTAGAGTCTTATTATAAATTTATAATGACCTCTAACTTCGAAAAAAAATTTATTAAGATTGATAAAAAAGAAACTCGTTTTTGGGTTCGAAAAATTCCATCAATTAACAAAAACCCTGAATTTGACAAGCATTTAAATAAGGAGATTCCATTCTTTTTAAACTATTTGGTAAGAATACTACATTCTACACCAAAACAAACTCGTATGTGGTTTACTGCTGAACAAATTCGTACGTCAGCCTTAACAAGATTAATGGATCACGAAAATGAAGAAGCTAAAAGTAAAGTATATGATGTTTTATTTGAAATTCAAGAGAACTTCAATACAGATGAAATATTAATTGCCCCTATGGATTTTCAGTCAATTTCAAAAAAGATACATGGACGAAATGCAATAACACCAAAAGAAGCTCGAAACATTCTAAAAGGATTTGGTTTAACTCCTACAGATAATACATATAAATATGAAGGATTTGAACTTTTACCACATGGTGAATTCGTAAAAATTGACCGATTAGGAAGATATTATAAAATTATTTTCAGCGAAATACGTCATTTTTTTGATGTGAGTGATGAGAGTCTTATAATTAATTAAATATCAATAGAATACTCTCATCAAACTTCTCATCAAACCGTCATCAAATTTTAGTTTGATGAGAGATTTTTTTAAACGATGACAAAATTTGATGAATGATGACAAGTTGATGACAATATAAGTGATTGTATATCTTATAAATAAATGATATTCTCATCAAATATCAAAAATTTTGTAAAATCTTAACTGCACAGGAAATGAATTGCAAAACAGTAAACGAGCAAATAAAAATGATTGATTATTTAGCTCAAAAAAATATAAATCCTAGCAAAATTAAAAATAACGAATATTGGTATTGTAGTCCTTTCAGAAATGAAAACACAGCATCTTTCAAAGTTGACATTTCCACCAATCGTTTTTATGATTTTGGTGAAGGTATAGGAGGGAATTTAATTGATTTAATTTCTAAACTAGAAAATATATCTATAAAACAAGTTATCAGAAAGGTTACAAATGATTTTTCTTTTCCAAAGCTTAATGTAAATAAATCAAATCATTTTGTTGCAATTAGCAATGTCAAAATTATCGAATGTAAACAGGTGTACAGTTATATTTTGAAATCTTATCTGAAAGAACGTGGTATAATTTCGAGAAATGCTTTTCAATATTTAGAAGAAGTCACATTTGAAATAAATAATTGTAAACCACAATTTGCATTAGGATTTAAAAATTTAGATGGGAATTTTGAACTCAGGAATTCAATTTTTAAAGGATCGAGTGGGAAAAATTTGTCAATCATTCTATCAAATTTTGATGACAAAAGAGTTTTTATTTTTGAAGGGTTTTTTGATTTTTTATCTTTTTTAGAGATCAATAATTATCCAAATTTCAATTACATAATTTTAAATTCAACTGCTAATCTTTCAAAATTATTTGACTATTTATTTAATGGGGATTTTGAAGAAATTCACCTCTATTTAGATAATGATTTGAGTGGAAATAATTGTACAAATGAAATTATATCGAGATATAATTCTAGTGTAATTGATCATAGAATTGAATACAGAAATTTCAATGATCTGAATGATTTTTTGATTAATTCTATAAAGTAATTCTTCTGTTTGAAAATTATGAAAGTATAATCGAATAGGAGGTTATTTAATATTAAAAAGATAGCAAGCGGTGCCTTTTTGGGACACATTTTACTATGTACATTTCCCAAAAAGACAGGCTTGCTCTACGAGGTTGATTTTTTATTGAAAGTTTTCAATAAAAAATCTATCAAAATTATTAACGCTACGCTAAATTTTAAAAACAATTCAATGGAAAATAAAAAAACGATTCTAAAGTTTCGAGTTACAGAAACTGAAAAAAAAATCATTTTAGAACGAGCTAAAAATACAAATAAATCTTTCAGTGAATATGCTAGAAAGATGTTAGTAAATGGAGAGATAATTTCGATTTCTCCTGAAGAAAAAAGAATTATTGGAGGGTTGTCAAACAATATAAATCAACTTACAAAACTTTATCATATAAATCAAAAAGAGCCTCAAGCTTTACAAATAGAATTAACTAACCTTATAAATATTTTGAAAGATGCCTATAGGAGAAGCACATAAAACAGGAAATTCTTTCACAGGAATTTTTGAATATATTTTAGCTCAAGGAAATTATAAAAATGAAAACATAACAAAGAAACCTGAGATTGTTTTACAAAATTTTTCTTTAGAAAATGATTACAAAAGTTTAGGAAAAGAATTTCGATTTCAAGCAAATGAAAATAAAAAAGTTATAAAACCTGTAATGCATCTTACTTTAAATTTTAGTGAAAAGGATAATATAAAAAATCACGTTCAACTAAACTTTTTGAAACGACTTTTAAAGGAAATGGGAGTCGATAAACAAAATCATCAATATTTAGTTGTTCGGCATAATGATAAACATCCACACTATCATATCATTGTAAATCGTGTTGGTTTAGATGGAATAACTCTATCAGATAAAAATTCTAAATTAAGAATTGGAACTGCAGTTGATAAAATTGAAAAAGAATTAGGTCTTGATAATTATCTTGAAAAAACGAGGAAGTTTGTTTATGACCCTACAAATGAAAAAGGATATAAAAAAAATAATAAGTATATATCGAATGAAAATTTAATCAAAACAAATCGAGATAAACAGGTTGGAATCAAAGAAAAAAAAGATTTTATTCAATTAAAAGTTTTGGATATTTTGAGTAATTATAAGATTAATTCGCTTGAAAGTTTAAGAAATGAATTAGCAGTTCATAAAATTGAATTTAAATACACCGTTGATTCTAGAAATCAAGTTGCTGTTTCTTTTAAATACGATAAGCTTTCAGTTAAAGGAAGCCAAATTAAACTTAAAGGGAATTTAATTAGGAATAAATTAGAAACAAACAAAATTTATAATATAAAACGATCTGATAGAGATAATCGAGCAGATGTTTTGAAAGATTTTTCTAAGAATTTTAAAGAAAGTATTGATTCAATTATTAATCAATATAATAGCAACAAAATTCCAAATTTTAAACAAGTTTTCGCTAATAATGGTATTGAGTATAATGGAAAAGAACTTTTCGAATATAAAAAATGTGCTATTACGGTTAATAATATTGAAAAGTTTAAAAACGAATGTGATAGACAGTTTGATGATGCACTAAAACAATTTGAAAGAGAAAAAAGGAAATACAATGAAATTATAAATGCAGAATACAAGATGCCAATTTTAGGAGTTTTATTGCCAAGTCAAAAGAAATATAATGAAGAGTTGAGAAATTTAAAATTTCACAACGACAGACCTGAATTAAAAATTAATATTAAAGCAGATTCATTTGAAAATCTAGTAATTAATTTTCTAAATGAAGAGTCTAAAAAGATTAGAAATGAAGAATTAAATCGCGAATCTGTTTATAAGATTGATGAAAGTGTAGTGAAAAAGATGATTGATGATAGGTATATAGATAAAATTAGCTCTAAATCAAATGATGTTATGGATTCTATTATGAGGTCTAATTCAATAAATGATGATTATGATGAATATAAACGTAAACGTAAAAATACTCGTAAAAGATAGAAAAAGGGATCATTTGATCCCTTTATATTATTTCCAAACAACGTCTAGATTTTCAAAAATTGCCTCTATTTGTTTCGCCATTATTTCTTTTGGAAAAACAATTATTTTAAGTTGTCGAATGATTGGGTAGGTTGTTTCGGTTGTTTTGAATGTGACGGTTGCTTTGGTTGGGATTTTTGGTTTGATATTTTCGGCACGAATTCCATTGTTAAACGAAACAAAAACTTCAAAAGTCTGAGCCTGATTTCCTTGTGGATCTATAAAATAAGCCTGTTCGCATTGGAAAAAGTTACGAGTTTCAGCTTCTAAATTTTTATACATAAAAGTCACTGTAACAGTTTTTTCAGCTTTAGATCCAACAATACTTGTGATATCAAGTTGTAAACCATCCACTTTAACTGACTGAATTGGTATCAATAAATCTAAAGTTTCTTTGTAATAACGATTATCCTTCGATAATTCTTCATTTTTAGCCTTTTGAAATTTAAGTTCGTTTTCTAAATCAGAGCATTTTTGTTGAGCAAAAGAAAAAGAATTTAAAATCGTATAGAATAAGATGAATGTTATAAATTTTGTCTTCATTTGATGAATTTTAAAAGTTTATTAGTAGTTATAATATTGATCTAATTGTTTTTCAATCGTTTTTTCATACCATCTTTTCTCAATATATTTTGAATCATATATTGGAATTCCTCCGTTTTCTGCAATAATTTTTCTAAAAAACAAATTAACATTTATATTTTTTTGATTTTTATCAATTGAATCAAGAATATCAAAATGAGTTTTTTTAAGATTTGATTCTTTAGGTAATATTATGTCTGATGAAGTATATGCGGTTGAGATTATCAATAAATAAAGAAAATATTTATCATTTTCATCTAAACTTGAAAGAAATTTGATAATTGTATCATTAATAAATGGAGTAAAACCATCAGTTGTTTTTAATACTTTTATTTTATATGATTTTGATAATTCTTTTAATTTGAATCCATCAATCTTCTCAAATTTTGGAGAATTGATTTCGTCGAATAACAAAAGGTTTAAAAACTGTGAAATAATTTTTGTTTGTACTTCTAAAGTTAACTGTTTTACCATGTCTAGATTGTTTTAAAAACGTAGCGTGGAACTAAATACATTTCTAAAACTGAGGCTTGCGACGGCCTGACAACCAGAAAGACTTAGCCCACGCCATATATAGACATGGGCGTAAGCCTATCGCTGATTGGTTGTCAAATGAAGGTCGCAATTTCAGTTTAACCAAAACGATAGCTTACGCGTACGTAACTATTATTATAATCTTGTAAAGATAGAAAATCCTTATCTTTAATCCAAAGTTGATTAATATGTTTCTAGTTAAGAAATAAAATAAAAAATATGGGTTGGAGATATCAAGTAATTAATCGTGGAACAAAAGAAAAGCCTAATTTCGGTATTCACGAAATCTATTTTGATGAAGAAAAAGTAGGAAATTTATCATGGACAGAAAATCCTATGGATATAGGAAACTATGAAAGTTTAGAGGATTTAATTAATGATTTACAAATGATGTTAAATGATGCTATAAATCACCCTGCTTTATTAGAATCTGAGTTAAATAAATAGATTAATCATGAAAATTCAAATCCTTAGTGATCTACATTTAGAATTTGGTAGTACCTCTCTTTTTTTCGAAAATGCAGATTTAATTATTTTAGCTGGTGATACACATCTTGGTGTCAAAGGAATTGAATGGTGTAAAAAATATATTCCAAATAAAAAGATCATTTATCTTCTAGGAAATCATGAATATTATAAAGGATCTTATCTCAAAACATTATTAAAGATAAAAGATGCAGCATTAAATTCAAATATAACAGTTTTAGAAAATGATTTTATTGATATTGAAGGAATTCGTTTCCATGGTTGTACACTATGGACAGATTTTTCAATATTTGGAGATCCAATGAAATATGGGATGATTTGTCAAAGTCAAATGAATGATTACAAATATATTAAACGTGATCCGTCTTATTCAAAAATGAGAACCATTGATGTTTATCAAATTCATAATAAGTCTATTGCATGGCTTGAGGAAAGTCTAAAAGAATCAATTGGTCTGAAAAACATTGTTATTACACATCATGCACCGAGTATAAAATCAGTTCCAAAAGAGTATATTTCTGATCCTGTTACGTCTGCTTATGCTTCAAATTTAGAAGATTTTATTATAGAATATCAACCAATGTATTGGATTCATGGACATATTCATACACCTTGCAGATACAAGATTGGTGATACTGAAATTATCTGTAATCCTCATGGATATATTGATGAAAAAGATAATGGTTTTATAAAAGAGTTGATGATAGAGTTATAAAATTAAGTTTACCATTTAGTAAATAATGTTTACTAAAATATATATTAAGTTTATATTTTAGTATATTTGATTATTATAATATACATTTATGTTAGATTTCACAACAATAAAAGATGTAAAAAATTCAATTGGTGAATGGTGTAAGAAAATGCGAAAAGCAGAACACTTAACACAACAAGAATTAGCTGATGAATTAGCGCTTTCTCGTTTAACAATTGCTAAACTTGAAAATGGAGAGAATCCTACAATCGAAACTCTTTTGAAAGTATTACAGTATTTTGACGAAATGAAATCAATCAATCAATTCGTTTCAGATAAAATTGAAAATTTAGATAATAATCAATCCATGTATTAATTATGGCAAAGAATCAAATCATTTCAATCAATTTTCATGGAATTGAAATTGGTAAAATTGGTTATGACGAAAACCAAAGGAAATCTTCATTCCAATATAATCCTGATTTTTTTGGATAATAACATCTATAAAAAAATATTTCCTTACGTCATTCGTAGAACACCTAATGTACAAGTATTTTCTGAGTTTGAGGGAGAAACGTTTCGAGGTTTACCTCCTATGATTGCTGATTCTTTACCTGATTTTTTTGGAAACATTGTTTTTAAGGAATGGCTTGAAGCGACTCAAAAAGACATAAGTTCAATCACTCCTTTAGAACAGCTTACTTACGTAGGAAAAAGAGGTATGGGAGCGATAGAATTTTCACCTGCAAAAGAAATTAGATCCAATCAAACAATTAATGTCGATGAAATTACAGAAGTAGTTAAAAAAGTATTGGATTTAAAAACTTCCACCGAAGAAAAAGGATTAAGTGATATTGCTTTACTGAATATTTTCAAGATTGGAACTTCAGCTGGCGGTGCACGACCTAAAATTTTGGTTTCGGAAAATAAATCTACAGGACATTTAATTCCTGGTGATTTAGAAACTTCTGAAGAATATAATCATTATTTAATCAAGCTTTCGATCGACGAAGATCAAGGCTATTCAAAAGAAAAAATCGAATATATTTATTATCAAATTGCAACTTCCATTGGAATTGAAATGATGCCTTCTAAATTAATTGAAGATAAACATTTTGCAACATTACGATTTGATCGTCAAAATGGACAAAAACAGCATGTTTTGACAGCTTCAGGAATGACAGGGTGGGATTTCAAAAAGCCTGAAAATTCGTCTTATGAAAATCTTTTTAAACTAGCTTTTGATTTGAAACTTTCGCACAAAAATATTCAGCAATTATTTAAACGAATGGCTTTTAATCTTGTTTTTTTTAATATTGATGACCATTTAAAGAATTTCTCATTCATTTATGATACAGAAAAAGACCGTTGGAATTTAGCTCCTGCCTATGATTTAACCTATCCGTTAGATGCTTTAAAAAACTATCTTCGAATTTCAAGAGCGATGTCTATTAATGGAAAACGAACTGAAATTAATCGAACTGATTTACTGAAAATAGCTGATTTATTCACGATTAAAGATGCTAACGGAATTATTGATGAAGTCGTACAATCGACTAATCAATTCAGAATCCTATGTCAAAAACAAAATATTCCTGAAAAAGTGATTGATAAAATTGAATCTGAGTTTTTAATGTTTTAATTAAAAATAGCGTGATACTAAATACAATTCGTTCAAGAGGATTTTGAATATCTTCAAAGAAAGACTCAGTTAATTTATATTGATAAGGGTTTTTGCTATTGAAGATTTATATATTAATAGAAGATTTGCAGTTTTATGTAAGCAAATTTTGATAGCTGGTTATGCAAATAAAAAGTACAGTAAAATTTAAGCTACATTTTTGTAAACATTATTTAAGTTATTAAATTCTTCAATTGTTTTGTAATTCAATGAGCTGTGTCTTCTTTTTCTGTTGTACCAAATATCAATGTATTGAAATATTTCGCTTTCCATTTGTTTTATGAAAATCTGTACGTTGTCAAAATGATTTGGACACCTCTTTCTAAAAATTAAGAGAGTGTTTGGTTTATAAATTTATTATTTTTTCTTTCGAACACACTTTAGATCCTTTGCTCGTAATTCTGAACAATTTAACTAAAATTCGTCATTTCGATACTAAATCGTCGGATTTTTAATTTCTTTTTCAATATTCAAGTTTTAAATTTACTTTTAATAAGGAATTAAAAAACCGTCATTGCTGAAGAGTCGAGTGTCAATTCGGCGTAGCGAACGTTAAAAATGATTTACTGTTCACATTTTATATGTGAATGATTTAAAGCATTTAGTGAGTAGCCGTTATTGACCGATTTGTAGGCACAGACTTGACGTTTTTGGTTCGTTTTTGCGTCAAGGTAAAAATGAATGAAGGTAGTTTTGAAAAACGAGAATAATCTTTCTATCACTTTTTTATTCATAGCTTATCTATTTTAATTATCGGTATTCATATGCCCTTCGGGAAAGTTCATCAAAAAAAACATTTGAAATTAAAAGGAGGAGCCATGGTATGGCTCAGGTAATACTTATTTCTTTTTTTCATTTTTTATTCATTACT
>NZ_DLOC01000012.1:0-10707 GCF_002478465.1 Empedobacter sp. UBA7494 | reverse complement strand
AACATAGGTGAAGTGATTAAAGGTAAATCTAAACTATTTTTAAATTCTTGTAGGGTCATATTAAAATTTTTTTTTGATGTGGTATAGGATGCAATATAGTTATAAAATACTTTTGTAAAAATTAATATTCCTTTATAATTTCTAAATGTAGAAGCAAAACCTTTGCTGTATCTTTGTAATCGTAAATAAAGAATAAATTGAAATTAAAAGAACATATAAGGCGTAATATCAAATTAGCATTTCCTGTAATGATTACTCAAATGGGACAAATTTCTGTCAACATTATTGATAACATTATGGTTGGTGGTTTAGGTGGAAAATATGATAATATAGAAGATGAGGTTTTGGGTAAAACAGCTCTAGCAGCAGCTTCTTTAGGAAATTCATTGTTTTTTGCAGTGTTAGTATTTGCTTTCGGATTTAGTTTTGCGTTGTCACCATTGATTGCGGCAGAAGATTCGAAAGGCGATAAAAAAATGGCTGCAAATTATTTTTCGCACAGTTTGGTCTTGAATATTACTTTATCAATCGGTTTATTTTTATTGATTACATTCCTAAAACCTCTGATGTTCTACATGGGACAACCCGCTGATGTAGTGGAAAAATGTATTCCATATCTAACGATTATGACATTTTCGATGATTCCATTGATGATTTTCCAAACGTTTCGTCAATTATCAGAAGGGTTATCTTTAACTATTCCTGTTACAATTGCAACTGTTTTGAGTAACGTGATTAATATTACGTTAAACTATGGTTGGATTTATGGGAATTGGGGATTCCCACGTTTAGAAGTCGCTGGTGCAGCCTGGGGAACATTCGTTGCGCGTTCGGTGATGATGATTTTCTTAATTATTGTATTGTTTAATTTTAAGAAAACGAAATCAGTTTTGCAAGAAGTTCAATTTAAGGTAAGTAATTTTCAGAAAGTAATTTTCAGAAAAATTGCAGGAATTGGTATTCCTACAGCTTTAACTTCTTTCTTTGAAATGAGTGCGTTCTCTCTGGCAGCCTTTGTTTGCGGTTATACATTTACAAACTCTATTGCAGATCAAGAATTAGCAAAAGTAAATTTAGCGGCGCATCAAATAGCAATAAATTTAGCTTCCACAACTTTTATGATGTGTACAGGAATTGGAGTTGCAGCAACGGTTCGTATTGGAAATCAATTAGGTTTAAAAGATTATAAAACCTTAAGAGAGGCAGGTTGGTCTTGTATTTTAATGGTTTTATCATTTATGATTTTGTGTGGAATTTTGTTTATTATTTTCCGTTATCAGTTACCAACAATTTATTTAGACAATCCAGATGTTATCAATTTAGCTGCATCCTTATTAATTATTGCGTCACTTTTCCAAATGTCAGATGGCGTACAATTGGTATTATTAGGTGCATTGAGAGGAATGACCGATGTCAAAATTCCTTCAATTCTAACATTTATATCATATTGGTTAATCGCAATTCCTATTGGTGTAGTCTTGGCAATTGTATTTGAAATGCGAGCATTTGGAATGTGGATTGGTTTAGGAACTGGATTAACAGCTTCGGCAGTGTTTTTGATGATTCGTTACAATCGTCAAACGAAGAAAATGATTAAGGAAAATCCTAATGCAGAAATAATTTTAGAAGATAAATTAAAAAACATATAAAATGGAATTACCAAAATTTTTATTGGCTGATAACTCTACAATGCCAGACAAAATCTTTATTTTACATACAGATTATCCTCGTTTTTTATTAGACGTAGAAACTGACGATATCGAGTGGTTTGAAGATATTTCTGAAGAAGAAGATAACGAAGAATTTAATACTGAAATTGCTAATTTAATCGAAGACGCTTTAGATTTTTATGATCAAGAAATGTCTTTGTTAGATGACGAAGAATAAGTCTTAAATTAATAAAATTTCCATGTTTTTATTGGTGTAATATTTACACTAAAAATAATTTTATATGCTTGCATTATAATTTTTTTATTAGTATTTTGCGACTAAGAAAATTATTCAAAACCATGGAAATAAAAAGATTATTTGATTTTCCCCAAAATCAATTAGAAAATAATCCTCGAGAAGATGCATTGGTGTCTAAGGTGAACGGAACTTGGGTGAAAACATCTACGCAAGAATACGTTGGCAAAGCAAATGCATTTAGTCGAGGATTATTACAATTAGGAATCAAGCCACAAGATAAAATTGCAATAGTCACTTCAACTAATCGTACCGAATGGAACATCTGTGACATCGGTATTCAGCAAGTTGGTGCGATTTCCGTTCCATTATATCCAACACTTTCCGAAGACGATTTTGATTATATCTTAAACAATGCTGAATGTAAATTTATCATTGTTTCTGATAAAGGTTTATATGATACAGTTGTAGCTGTAAAAGATAAAGTGTCAACATTGGTTGGGATTTATAGTTTTGATGAAATTGCTGGAGTTCCAAATTATAAAGAGATTTTAGATTTGGGTGAAGATAATTCAACGCAACATGAAGTAGATAGTATCAAAGAGATGATAAAGCCATCTGATATGGCGACTTTGATTTATACTTCTGGAACAACAGGACGTCCGAAGGGTGTTGTATTAACACACGAAAATATCGTTTCTGATGTTTTAATGTCCGTTGATCGCATTCCAGATTTTCCAAATCATGCGATTGCCTTGAGTTTTCTTCCGATTAATCACGTTTTCGAACGTATGTTGATTTATTTGTATCAATATTTGAGTATAGGAATTTGGTATGCAGAAAGCATTGATAAATTAGGAGATAATATGAAAGAGGTGAAACCGCATGTAATGACGGTTGTACCACGATTAGTTGAAAAAGTTTACGATAAAATTTACAATACAGGTGCTTCTGCAGGAGGTCTTAAAACGAAAATTTTTATGTGGGCTTTAAGCCTTGTTGAAGATTACGATCCTTACAATCCAAAAGGTGGATTATTTGGGTTGAAACATTCTATCGCAAAAAGTTTGGTTTTCAGTAAATGGAAAGAAGGTGTTGGTGGTAATTTAGTATGTATGGTTTCGGGTTCTGCGCCTTTAGCAGCGCGTTTGAATCATATTTTTTGGGGTGCTGGAATTCCTATTTTAGAAGGTTATGGTTTGACGGAAACTTCTCCAGTTATATCGGTGAATTGTATGAAGAAAGACGGTTTCGGAATTGGAACTGTTGGTGCTCCACTAAAAGGAATAGAGGTTAAAATTGCAGAAGACGGAGAGATTTTAGTCAAAGGTCCTAACGTTACACAAGGTTACTACAAAGATCCTGAAAAAACTGCTGAAGCATTTACGCCAGATGGTTATTTCAAAACGGGTGATATTGGAGTTCTTGAAAGAGGTTTACTTAAAATTACTGATCGTAAAAAAGAGATGTTCAAAACTTCTGGAGGTAAATATATCGCGCCGCAAATCATCGAAAATAAATTCAAACAATCTCGTTTTATTGAGCAAGTAATGGTTGTTGGAGAAGGAGAGAAAATGCCTTGTGCAATTATTCAACCTAATTTCCAAGTATTGAAAGATTATTTACACATCAAAGGAATTGCTGAGCCTGCAACGAATGCAGATTTGATTAAAGAACCTGCAATTTTAGATATTATAGTTCGTGAAATTGAAAAAATGAATAAAGGTTTGGGACATTGGGAACAAATCAAAAAGTTCGAATTAACACCTGATGAATGGACAATTGATGATGGATTATTAACGCCAACATTAAAATTGAAACGTAAAAATGTGCTAGCTAAATATCAAGATTTATACAATAAATTATACGATAAAAAGTAAATAAAAAAGAAATTAAAAAATCCCTTCAAAATGCTTTGAAGGGATTTTTTAATTCTATAATAATCAAGTTTTAATCTCGTCGTCCGCCCATTGCCATCATAACGAAGTAAAGCAATTGTGCTAAAGAACCAATCGCCGCTACTACATAAGTTCTTGCAGCCCATTTTAATGAATCTTTTGCGCCTTCATATTCGTTTGGCATTACCATATTGTTTCCTTTTAACCAAGCTAATGCACGGTTGGAAGCGTCGTATTCTACAGGTAAAGTAACAAATGCGAAAACTGTTGTTACCGCAAATAAGAAAATACCAATCCACAATAAAGTTGCATTTTTAGATGAAGCCATCACGATTAATCCTAACATCAAAATCCATTGATTTAAACGCGATGCAACGTTTACCATCGGAACCATTTTCGAGCGTAATTGCAACATATTGTAACCTACAGCATGTTGTACAGCATGTCCACATTCGTGCGCTGCAACAGCCGCCGCTGCAGCATTTCGTTCGTGGTAAACAACTTCCGATAAGTTTACCGTTTTATCAGCAGGATTGTAATGATCTGTTAATTGTCCAGGAGTAGAGATAACACGTACATCATGAATGTTATTGTCAGAAAGCATTTTCTCAGCTATCTCTTTTCCTGACATTCCATTTGCCAAATGTACTTTCGAATAATATTTAAATTTACTTTGAAGTCGGTTGCTAACAAACCAACTAATCAACATAAACAGTCCAATAATAATGTAATAACCTGTCATCTATTTCTATTTTATTTTTTAATCAATTTTAATATTCATTCAAAATTCAAAAAGTATTCCAATAAGTGAATAGAGACAAAAATAGCAGAAAAGTTGGTTTTTTGGCAGAGTTCTGTATTAAATCATATAAAAAATGAACAAAAGCTGACATTTTGCTCAAAAAATTTTGAATTGAAATTACAAAACTCATTACCTTTGTAAGCTATGAGTATTCGCATAATAGAAGTACAATCAAAACACGATTTGGAAGCATTTATTAAGTTTCCGATGAATTTGTATAAGGATAATCAATATTACGTTCCACCCTTTATTAATGAGGAGAAGGAAACATTAGATGTTTCTAAAAATCCCGTTTTTAAAGATGCTGAAGCGCGTTATTTTCTTGCCGAAAAAGAGGGTAAGATTGTGGGACGTGTTGCGGCAATTATTAATTGGCAAGAAGTCAATAATCAACAAAAACGTAAAATGCGTTTCGGCTGGTTTGATATGATTGATGATATCGAAGTCACGAAAGTACTTTTGGCAAAAGTTGCGGAAATAGGTAAAGAAAATCAATTAAAATATATAGAGGGACCAGTTGGTTTTTCGAATTTAGAAAAGGCAGGTTTGCTAACTTTCGGATATGATAAATTGGCTACAATGGTTGGTTTATATAATTTTCCGTACTATGCGCAACACTTAGAATCATTAGGTTTTGAAACGGCTAATGAGTGGGTGGAATATGAATTGGCTGCACCAACAGAATTGCCAGAAAAGGTTATCAAATTTAATAAAATTATTCGTGAACGTTACAAATTACGAGAATTGAAGTTTACAAAAACTTCAGAAATTATTCCGTATGTCGAAGAAATGTTCGATTTGTTAGATAAAACTTACAGCGAATTGGATACTTATGTGCCAATTGCGGATTACCAAATTGAATATTACAAAAAGAAATATATTTCGTTTATCAATCCAGATTTTGTGAACTGTATTGTTGATGAAGAAGGAAAAATGGTTTCGTTTGCTATTACAATGCCTTCGTATTCTAAAGCGATGCAAAAAGCAAAAGGGAAATTGTTTCCTTTCGGTTGGTGGCATATGTTACAAGCAAGTAAAAAGAATGATTCAGCTCAATTTTATTTGATTGGAATTGATCCAAAATTTCAAGGAAAGGGAGTTACAGCATTGATTTTTAATGCAATGTTTGATACGTTTAGAAACAACGGGATCAAATTTTTGGAAACAAACCCTGAATTAGCGGACAATGAAAGTATTCAAGTTTTATGGAAAGCTTATGATCCTGTAAATCACAAACGTCGCAAAACTTTCAAGAAATCAATTTAATATAAATAATAATGTTGTATATTTTGGATTAAAATTCGTCAATTCGAGTGATTTTTAGAAAGTTTATTTTTAAAAATTGTATCGAGAATTAAGATGAATTTTATCTTCAAAAATCTTATTCTCGATACAAAATTCTAAACGAATTTCACTCGAATTGATGGTTTTATTTATTTTGATAATCAAAATTTATAACATAGAAATTATAAATGTATAACATAATAAATATGTTTGATATTCATCAATTAGAGAAAGAATATTCAATTTTCAGACAAGAAGGTTTTAATTCGAAATGGTTAAATTTTGAAGCTTTAAATCAATATTTTTCATTAAAATCAACTCAAAAAGAACAAATTGGAACATCTTTTTTAGGAAATGAGATTTATAAATTAAGTTTCGGAACTGGAGAAAAACGTTTATTAATTTGGTCTCAAATGCACGGAAACGAATCTTCTGGAACGCGTGCAATGTTTGATGTGATTAATTTTTTTGAACAAAAATCTGAATTAGCTCAAACCATTTTATCTCAATTGACGATTGATTTTATTCCGATGTTAAATCCTGATGGCGCGAATTTCAACACACGCAGAAATGCGGTTGGAATTGATATTAACCGTGATTTTTTAGCAAAAGAATCAACAGAAATTCACGTTTTGTTAGATCAAGTAGAAAAAGGAAATTATCAAACCTTATTCAATTTGCATGATCAACGTACCATTTTCAATGTTGCACAAACAGCGAAACCTGCAACGCTTTCTTTTTTGGCGCCTTCTTACAATGTTGAAGAAGATATAAATGAAGTTCGCGAAAAAACAATGGGAATTATTCAAGCAATGAATACTGAATTACAAAAAGTGATTTCTGGTCATGTAGGTCGTTATACATCAGAGTTTTATCCGATGTCAACCGGAGATAATTTTACAAAAATGGGTTATCCTTGCGTATTATTTGAAGCGGGACATTTTCCAAATGATTATCAACGAAATGCAACAAGAAAATACAATGCATTGGCTATTTTAGCAGGACTGAATGCTTTAGCTACACAAGAAAATTTTCCGTTTGATGAGTATTTATCGATTCCTCAAAATGGGCAAAAATATTTGGATATTGTGATTCATAATGTTCAAATTCAAAATGGAGAAAATTCTTCTGTTGTTGATTTGGGTATTTATTTTGAAGATGAATACAACGAAGAAAATAATTCGGTAGAGCAAATCGCGAAAATTATTGAAATTGGTGATTTACGAAAATTTATTGGTCATCTTGAAATTGATGCTGAAAAACAAGTTTATAAAGGAACAACTAAAAATTATCCTTTATTGAATCAATTAGCGACTTTTGAAATAGGCTCAATTAAAGTTGAAAATGGACAAATCATTTCATAATTATTTATACATTTAATCTATAAACTAAAAATACAATGAAAAAAATATTGGCAATTGCACTCGTTACAATGTTGGGATTTTCTACGCAATCGTTTGCTCAAAATAAAGTGTTGAATCGTACGATTACAGCTGAAAATGGGAAGAAAATGTTGACGGGAGAATTCACTAGAAAAGCGTTGGAAGAAGATGATTTTAAGGATTGGTACCATCAAGAATATGACACATACGAAGTTGAAAAAAGTAAATTGAAAGGTTTAAAAGATTTACGCAATTATCGTTTGGAAGTTTTTGTAGGAACTTGGTGTCCAGATTCTCGTCGTGAATTGCCGCGTCTGTACAAAATTTTAGATGATATTAAATTTCCTCAAAATCGTTTGAAAGTGATTGGTGTAAATCGTCAAAAGAAAAGTTTCAACGGAGAAGAAATTAATAAAAATGTGACGCACGTTCCGACAATTATCGTATATAATAATAAAAAAGAAGAAGTTGGTAGAATTGTAGAATCTCCAGTTTCTAGCTATTTAGAAGAAGATTTGGCACAGATTGTGAATGGTACGCCACTGACTCCAAATTATGCAAATGAATAATTTAAAGAAAATAATTCTTGTCGTTGTAGCCTTTATTTTTGGTGTGATGATAACATATTTCATCATGGATAAATTCAAATCTGAAAGCTATAGCGAACAATCTCATGTGATTGCGTATCAAATCGAACGAATGAATAAAATGATTGTTGCTGAACAAACATATTCAGATTTATACAATCACACGTCAAAAAAATCATTACCAGGTTTAACACATATTTTTTCTGCGGATAAAAAGGTGACACTTTTGGTGAAAGCCAAAGCGCAAGCAACGTATGATTTGAAAAAAATGGATATTGAATTGGATTCGGTGAATAAAAAAATTATCATCAAATCTATTCCTCCAGTTGAAATCCAAGTGTATCCAGATGTTAGTTTTTATGACATGGATCAAAGTGTTTTCAATAAATTTACTAAAGATGATTTGAACGGAATTAAGAAACGTGCAGTAGAGCATGTAGAAAAAACGGTTGATCAAACCAAACTAAAACAAGAAGCACATCAACAATTAATTCAAAATCTTGGCGATTTGTATTTCCTTGCAAAAACCTATGGTTGGAAGATAGAAGATAAAACGAGTTATGCCAACGAATTGAATAAATTATACAATTAATAAATAATTAAAAACCTGTTCCGATAGAATAGGTTTTTTTTCGCTGAATAAAGAAATGAAGTGTTTCTTTTTTTAGAATTAAAATTGAAAATAGTATTTTCGCTTAATATTAAAAATAAAAATGAATTGGCGTAGATTTTTACTTCCATTTTCTGGTTTATATTGGATTGGAACTTCGGTTCGAAATCTGTTTTACAATATAGGAATGATGCGTTCTTCATCCTTCAAAATTCCAATTGTTAATGTTGGAAACCTGTCCGTTGGTGGAACGGGAAAGTCACCTCATATTATGTATTTAATTGATTTGTTGAAAGACGAAAAATTAATTGCAACATTGAGTAGAGGATATGGACGAAAAACAAAAGGTTTTTTGATTGCAAATTATTCATCCAAAGTTTATGATATTGGAGATGAACCAATGCAGTTTTTTCAACGTTTCAAGAACAGAATTTTGATTGCGGTTTGCGAAGACAGAGCTTTTGGTGCGCAAAAATTAATTGATCATTACAATGCAGAAGCAATTTTGTTAGATGATGCCTATCAACATCGTGGGATAAAAGCTGGTTTCAATATTTTGTTGACTGATTACAATAATCCATATTACAAAGATTTTTTATTGCCAGCAGGTGATTTGAGAGAGAGTAGAAGTGGAGTTCGTCGTGCAGATATTGTTATTGTAACGAAATGTCCAGACAGAATATCGGAAGAAAAGCACAAAGAAATTTCGAAAAAGATTAAGTTAAGATCTCATCAGCAATTATTTTTCTCGAAAATTGTTTATGATAACAAATTGATTGGGAAATTGGATAATGTTGAGAAATCGACTTGGAAAAATCTGAATGTTATTTTAGTTACAGGAATTGCAAAAACAGATGGTTTGGTAAAATTTGCGGAAGAAAACTTTGCAAATGTCTTGCATTTAGAATATCCAGATCATCATAATTTTAGTCAATCAGAAATTGAGTATATTTACAAACGATACGAAGATACGGAAGGTAGAAAACGTTTTGATAAAATTATCATGACAACAGAGAAAGATTATATGCGTTTGATGGAAGAATCCATGATAAAAGACGATTTATACTACATTCCGATTAGTATCGATATTAACGATAAAGAAAAATTTAATCAAACTATTTTAGAGTATGTTGGACAGAATTAATGAGGCTGTAAAGTACATCAATAATTTATTGCCAGATCAACCAGAATTTGTAATTGTGTTAGGGTCTGGATTAGGAAAATTAGAAGACGAAGTAGAAAATAAAGTTGTTATTAGCTACAAAGATATACCAAACTTTCCTCAAGTAACAGTAGAAGGGCACAAAGGTCATTTAGTATACGGAACTATTTTAGGAAAAAAAGTTTTGATGATGGCTGGTCGTTTTCATTATTACGAAGGATATTCGATGGAAGAAGTAACGTTCCCAATGCGTGTTTTCAATGGATTAGGAATTAAGAAAGTTGTTTTATCGAATGCTTCTGGAGGTGTTAACCCAAGTTTTAGTGTTGGAGATATTTGTTTGGTAAAAGATCATATCAATATGATGCCAGAACATCCTTTACGTGGAAAAAATATCGACGAATTAGGACCTCGTTTTGTGGATATGTCAAAAGCATATGACAGAGAAATGTTGAACGAAGCAGCAGAATTTGCAAAAGCGAATGATATTTTTGTTCATCAAGGAGTTTATGTAGGATTACAAGGACCAACTTTTGAAACGCCATCAGAATACGGATTGGTACGTTTTATTGGTGGAGATTGTGTTGGGATGAGTACAGTTCCTGAAGTTATTGTTGCTCGTCACATGGATATGCGCGTTTTCTGTTTATCTATTATTACTGATTTAGGAGGACCAGAAATTTCATTTGATGTTTCGCACGAAGATGTATTAAATGCAGCAAACACAGCAATGCCAAATGTAATTCGCGTGGTAAAAAGTGTAATCGAAAATTGTTAATTTTTGATTTGTAACGTCCTGAAAAAATGATACAGGATTAGACCAATAAAATTTTATTTTAAACAGTACATATATTCGTATTTGTACTGTTTTTCTTTTTGTACGATTTTGGTATTAATTCTTGTTGCTGGTGCATTTGCATCGGTGTTAAATAATAGTTTGACAAATGCGGTCTTAACTCATTATAGACCTTTACGGTTTGTTTGACTAAAATCTTTCTTGTATTCAAATCTACAATAGATTTATCAATATCATACTCTTGTTTTAAAATACCATTAATTCTTTCGGCTATGGCATTC
>NZ_DLOC01000010.1:0-5021 GCF_002478465.1 Empedobacter sp. UBA7494 | reverse complement strand
TGAATTACTGATCACCGTTGCAGTTTGTGCCTCGGCCATCGGCAGCGTAAACTCCGGACGTGGTAAAAAACCGCTGTCCGCTGCAATCGCTTCAAAAGTGCCTTCGTAATGGCCGCGCCCGTCCACTTTGTGCGTAACCTGGGTAACCATCAGTTTGGTAAAATAGGACGTACTGTTCGTGTCGCGTTTGCGCATATTGATTTCAGCCGTACAGCCGGGATATAAAAACGAAATAGACGTGGTGCCGCTGGTCACAAATACTTCGGCTGCTTTGCTGCCGGCCGTTCCTGTTTGCGATGCTTCCACATCATGATAATTTTCTGCCTTCAGAGGAGTAGCGCGAATGAAATCTGGACTTCACGCAAACGCATCTTCGCATGATGCCAATTAAAGTCGTTCAGTAAAGTTTATGGGGCATCAACTGCAATAATTTTAACTCCATTATCTGCGTCCTCAGCCATTGCATTGGCTAAAATCTGCCTCGATTTTTCCGAAAAATATGTTGCAACAAACGGAAACACAAATGCAATAAAACCACTGCCCTTAACTCCAGCTTGTCCAATATTCCGGATATTTTGCTTTTTTACTTCCGGTAATGCTTTTTCTAATAAGGGTAGATTACGCGGTCGCACTGTTCCAGTCCCATCTCTTGATGCACTAACCATTGAGCTCGGATACTTGCCTGATCGTATGTTTTCTACTATTTGTTTGCCTTCGGCAGTTTGCCAGATTTTCCGTGAATCTATATTTTTGAGCGCATTCAAATCTTTGGCCAGTTGTGTTCCTTGCTGTATTTGAATAATATTCCCCTTTATATCTCGAATGTACCAGAAGGGATTTATGAAATATGGCGCTGACACTCCATCTCTGCCGACATTAAAAATATCAGGACTGCTTAAATCACCAGGGGTAGTTGCTGTAGGATCTTTAATATACCCAGGAATCAAGCTGTTCGGATCAACCTGTTCATTCATATTTTGATAATGTAGATTTTCTTCCATAGCTGTACTGCGAATAATTTCTTTCTCAGCAGTTGTTCCTATGTGCATAAAAGCCATCGTTGCTGCAGCCCACTTAGCCGTTGCAATAAACCCCATTTCCGCTACCGATATCACCGCACCTGCACCTCCAAAGAAGGAAGCTGCTGCATTAACAAATATTTCTTTATTATTATTACTTTTTATAAGCGCAGCATTCTTTCTTGCAACTGAATAACTAAATATTGGCGTAAGAATTCCGCCCGCATCACAGAGTAACATTGAGTTATGTGTAATGGATTTATATGTGTCAAACCGAACGCTATCGTGCTGTATTTTCCAGTTCCCGGCACCTAAAGAACCCGAGCACTTATGCTTTATTTGTGTCGCTTCATACACGCCAGCGGCAATACTTAACGTGGCAACACCAATACCCAAAGCTACGGCCCATCCAATAGGGTTAGAAAGCAACGCAATCCCTGCAAGAAGTCCCGCACCAAAACATAGAAAACTCCACATCGCATTTTTCGGACTTTTACAGGGAAATTCTCGATTAATATTTCTATCTTCTACGGTTAAAAGAGGACGTGTTCTATCTGCTCCATAAAAAACTGTGATCGAACTTCTTGTCGGAATCAGCTGTCTTGGCTCTGCATCCTGCTGAAAGGTGCAGATAGTATAAACATCCTTTGGAATATATGACGTGCCCATAAATTATATTTTTAAATTTTTAATTGTTGCCATACCAATACGCTCCCAAATTTTGCAGAGCTCTGATTGTACTTTTCCCTGATTTTTTAAAATTAAAATCTATAAGTGCTTTTTTTAAAAAACCTGTTAACAAACCCGCTTTAACTTCGTCATATCTATTTCCGAAATCTGTATCTGTAATTTCGATCTTTTCACCACTGTAAAAGTTGATCTGAATGGAAATTATGGATTTCTTATGATTAATATAATCATAGCAATACAAACCTTTAATTTCCTCTTTGCAATATTTATTATCGTTGATATAAAAAAATTGGGAATCAAATCCTAAAACTATCGACTTTGATCTTTTTTTCAAAATAAAATAAATAATTCCCAGCGTAAGCACGAAAACAATTATCAAACCCAGAAATCCGAAATAGCGCATGCCAAAGTGCCCATAGGTGAGGAAGACTGTCACGAATACAGGCAGTCCGATAATGTAAGTATAACAGTATGGCGCGACGGTTACATTTCCCAGCCGATATACACTTCGATTTATTTTTTTCATTACATCTTGCTTATTAAGTGATATAGATGAACCTGTCCCCGAGACTGCCTAAATTATTTATTTTACTGAATACCAGTAGCTATTAATATCAAATTTCTTTTTTCTAATCTTTCTGAAGCCTAATTCTGCCTGGGCAGTTTGCAAAAATATTTTAAGTTTCCTCCTCTTTTTTTCATCATATTTATTTCTGTACTCAATATCATTTATATAAAATCCTTTGCCACTCTTCATATGAATTTCGAAGTATATTTTCGAATTTTTCAGTGATTGACTTTCTGTTTTATTAATAACAATAAAAACCTGCAATATCATCTTTTAAAAATTTAAGAAATCCATTTTGATTCTTTTGTATGTACAAATAATTATTATCAGACCACATGCTGACATTCACTGACAGTTTTTGAGAAACAAATAAAAAAACCACATATACAGAGCTGTGAAAAGTATCATTAAAAAAGGTCTGGCATCTCCACTGGTTATCAAATAATATAAATATCCCCAAAAAATTATAAATGGCATCGTCAGAAATAGAATCCACACATTGTGGAAGGTGGTAAGATTTTAAAAGTTTGTTTTATACATCATTATCTTTTTCTGCTATACCAATAAGCCGCTCTACCTTGCATAGCCCGAAAATTATCTTTTTTCGTTTTGATAAAGTTTAACTCTCTTTTTAAGGTTCTGATGAAGGCATAAAGTTCGTCACCTTTTTTAGGATTGTATTGATTTCGGTATTCAGTATCTGTAATTTCCAGCTTTTTACCGTTTACAAACCAAATTTCAAAACTTATTATCGAAGTTTGTCTTTCCTCGTAATCTCTCATATAAATTCCTAATATCTGATCCTTTTTATACTCTTGATTATTAATGATTATTCTGTTGCCTGCAAAACAAATCTCGACCGTTTTGCTAATTATATCAATAAAGAGTTTAAAAAGACCAAAGACGAGCAAAAAAACTACGACTAAACCAAATACTCCAACAGCCTTTACGCCTATTGTTGCGTAAATAAAAAAGAAGGGAAAACCAATTACGACTGCGATGGGCAAAAAATAGACAAACGGAACTGTCAGGACATTTTTAAAAGTAAAACATTGGGCGGCTTCCATAGGTAAAAATTTTAAATTAATAGTCAATTTGTTTTAAATCAAATTGAGTTACAAACTGATAATTATTTTTGACTTCCTCCTTTGTAAAAACTGCTGCACTTGTTATTAAGCCTGTTTTTTTATCAACCGTTCTTCTGGTTCTATATTCATACAAATATTCACTGAAGCCATATTCAATTAGAGGCTTATAAAACTGGTCGTATTGACTCTTTAAAACTTCATTATCAATTTTATCCTTCATCAATGTTCCGACCGTTCTAAACTCGATCCTTTCGTCATCCTCCTTTACCAAAGTGGTTTGCAATTCAACTTCAATAGTAATGTTGACAAATATCTGTGAGCTGAATTTTAAAATCTTTTTAGTATTTGAAGTGAAATCGTTGAATATTACATGGTAGAACAGTATTTTTTCAAATGTTTTCTTCAGATTTTCTTGGCTCTTAAACTCTATGTCACCGCCTTTTAAAATATCATCAGCTGCGCCAGCATTGACTTTTGCGATTTCTTGGTAAAATTGTGTTTTTGCATATTTAGGTTTAAAATTAATCCAATGGTTTTTAATTTCTTCAAAATTCTGTATTTCAAGAATATTGCTGCCATTACCTAATTTAAATAATACATTTTCTTTTTGAAATTCCAATTCTTTGGTTGACTCAATTGCCAAAGAAAGATTTTCGGGGTTCACTTTGAAAAGGTAATCTATAAGCTTTACTTTTGCCAAATTGTTTTCTACATCTCTAGCTAAAGTGTACTCTTTTTTTGTATTACAATGAAAAGTAATATTATCCTCTACTTTAGTTGCGTTGAACTGCTCACATCTGTATCTTGCCTTTTGATCAAACGATATTTCATTAATATCGAATTCTGTTTTATCTGGTACATCATTAATATATAGCCTTTCGATATGCAACGGAATATGCGTCCCATATATCTGCTGCGTCATCTCCGCATGCTGATTATGAAACTGCACCAACTGCTTCACTGTGCATCCCTGCTTTTCCGCAATACTTTCCAGGGTATCACCTTTCTGAATTTGGTATGTCGTAAATTTCATTTTAGTTAATATCAACCTGTGTTCCGGTAACATATGTATTGCCTGTCGCATTAATTGAGGTGTCAGATTTACTGTGCAGACTCAAATTATTTTGCGTCACAAGCAATGCATTATCTTGAGAATTCATATCCAGCATTCCACTTCCTACAGAGATGGTAATCGAATCTTCTTTGATGGTTATTTTATTTTCTCCAACTTTAAGCTCAATTTGAGTTTTACCTTCCAGAGAAATATTCCCCGCATTGTCCATCGTCAGAACACTCTGATCTTTACCTACGTTAATTGTAGTTTTTGTCGTAACATTCGTTGTATGATTATTCCCGATATCTTCCGTATTATCATTGCTCACAAATGTGGTCACATCACCTGACCCGCTTAAAGTCACATAATTCCCGTTTTTATCCTTAATCTCAATCCCCGCGCCGTCATTTAAGCAGATTATATTCCCGCTCTTGCTGCTGAGGCTTTTCACGTTATTGCCCTGGCCACCGCCTCCGCCCACCTTGCCGTGGAACATGCCGCCCATTACAAACGGACGGTCCGGGTGGTTGTGGATAAAGTTTACCATGACCTGATCACCCACTTCGGGGATGGCCATGAAGCCGCGGTTCTTGTTGACCTTA
>NZ_DLOC01000040.1:19165-19329 GCF_002478465.1 Empedobacter sp. UBA7494 | reverse complement strand
ACCCGTTGTGCATTTTGATTAATAAAGAATAAAGTTGTTCATTTGATTGAAAATCAGTAAATTGTTTTAACTACAAAACATTTACAATGAACAACTTACTTGCAAATTACGAAAGAATATTGGAAGTTCTTCGAAAAATATCAACAGATACACTTTTAATTTAT
>NZ_DLOC01000040.1:0-18899 GCF_002478465.1 Empedobacter sp. UBA7494 | reverse complement strand
TTTAGAACTCATCAGTCTTGTCTTAACCGCTGAATTTATGGGGCTTGAAAGTGAAAATCATTTATTTCAATCCCCAATCAACAGCAAAAACAGCTTGTAAAGCTGCAGTTTCAGTACGGAAACGTTGATATCCAAGACTAATTCCTGTGAAATTGTGATCTTCTGCAGCGAAAATTTCATCTCGCGAAAAATCACCTTCAGGACCAATCATAATTAAAATTTTCTGCGGGTTATTTTCCAAAACTGTTCTTAAAGGTGTTCGTTCAATATCCGCTTCGCAATGCGCAATACATTTCGTGAAACCTTCAAAATCCTGTTTGATAAATTCGTTGAATTTTGTCAAATCATTTACTTTTGGCAAATACGCTTTCAACGATTGTTTTGTTGCAGACTGAACAATTTTTTCAATTCGTTCAATCTTAATATTTTTTCGTTCCGAATGAAAAGTTTGCAAAAATGTAATTTCATCAATACCAATTTCGGTTGCTTTTTCCAAGAAAAATTCCAAACGTTCCATTGTTTTAGTTGGTGCAATTGCAATGTGCAAATAGTAATTTTTTTGCTCGAAATTTTCCTTTAAATCAATTACTTTTCCTTCAACTGCTTTTTTAGAAATCGACGTAATTTCAACTTGAGCCAAATTTCCTTTTCCATCCGTCACATGAACCAAATCGCCTTCATTTCCGCGCAAAACTTTCGCAAAATGATGACTTTCTTCTTCGTTCAGGATAGCTGTTTCGTGATGAATTTCTCCAAAAAATAATTTCATTAAATATGGTATTTAGCCACAGATTTCGCTGTGTTTTTTGTAAATAACTCTTGATCAAATTTTAAACTTCCAACCATTGCAATCATCGCTGCATTATCTGTTGTGTATGCAAATTTTGGAATAAAAGTTTTCCAACCAAATTCAGTTTCTCCATCTTTTAATCGTTGACGAATTTCAGAATTTGCCGAAACTCCACCTGCAATCGCAATTTGTTTAATTCCAGTTTCGTCCGAAGCTTTTTTTACTTTTTCCATCAAAATATTAACGATAGAATATTGAATAGAAGCACACAAATCGTCAATATTTTCTTCGATGAAATTTGGATTTGCTTTGACCTCTTTCTGAATAAAATATAAAATTGACGTTTTGAAACCGCTAAAACTAAAGTTTAAACCTTCAATTTTTGGTTTTGCAAATTTGAATTTTGTAGGATTACCAATCTTAGATTTTTTATCGATAATTGGACCTGCAGGATAAGGTAAATTTAAAATTTTACCTGCTTTATCAAATGCTTCACCAGCCGCATCATCAATCGTTTCTCCTAAAATTTCCATCTCAAAATAATTATTGATTTTCACGATTTGAGTATGTCCTCCAGAAACCGTTAAGCATAAAAATGGAAAAGTTGGTTTTTCGTCGTTGGCATCTTCAATAAAATTTGCCAAAATATGTGCTTGCATGTGATTGACATCAATCAATGGAATATCCAATGATTGACTGAAAGATTTCGCAAAACTTCCGCCAACCAAAAGCGATCCCATCAATCCTGGACCACGCGTATACGCAATTGCTTTAAGTTCTTCTTTTTTAATATTTGCCTGTTTTAGTGCTTGATCTACGACGGGAACAATATTTTGTTGATGTGCTCTCGAAGCTAATTCTGGTACTACGCCACCATATATTTCGTGAATTTTTTGGCTTGCCACAACATTAGAAATAATTTTATTTCCGTCAATAATTGCTGCGCCTGTATCATCACAAGAAGATTCTATGGCTAAAATGTAGTTTTTATCGCTCATAATTCGTTGTAGAATAAAATTTATAACTTATTTTTACCCTGCAAATATCGTAAATTTAAACCATTGAAAATAGTCAGACGAATAGGAAGATTTTTATTGTCGTTGATTATACTCGTTTTAACCCTTGTTTTAACAGTAGCAATCGCAATACAAATCCCTGCGGTACAGACAAAAATAGCTCACTTTGCATTAGAAAAATTAAATAAATCGCTGAACACACAAATGTATGTGGATTCGGTGGATATTGATTTTTTTGGACGAATATATTTCCATGGTGTTAAGATAAAAGACGATCATAAATATGATTTTATGAAGTCGAAAACCTTGGAAACGACAATTAATCTTTGGACACTTCTACCAGGAATCAAAAAAGATTACATTGATTTGAGTGAAGTGAAATTGATTGAACCCGAAATTCGTGTGATTACGTACAAAGGCGATTCGATTTCGAATTTCATCAAATTTGTCAATGGTTTTAGTTCTGATAAACCAAAAGATCCGAAAAAGATTTTCAAATTGGATGGAGATTTTATTTTGGAAGATGGTAAAGTTTCAATTGTTAATCAAAATTCTGGAAATGTTTGGTTGGATTCGAAACAACTGAATATGACTGTAAAAAAGTTTCGATTAGTTGATTCTGATATTACGGCTGATTTAGAAAACTTCTGCTTTGTTGCGACAAAAAATAAAGAAAGGTATAACGTACAAAACTTTACAGGAAAAGTTCATTATTCGAAAAAAGAAATTCGAGTTGGGAATTTGAATTTACGAACGGATACATCTGTTTTGAATGGGAATTTGTTATTGAGTTACGATGACCCCTCGGATATGGGAGAATTTGCTGATAAAGTTCGTTGGGACGTTTTTTTTGATCGAGGTTCTAAGATTAATTTTAAGGAAATTCGTTATTTTACTCCTTTATTTGATAAAAATTCGTCAGTAGATTTATATGGAAAAGTAAATGGAACGCTGAATAATTTGACTTTTTCTGATTTTGAATTGAAAGGTGAAGACAATTATGTTGGTGCTTCTCGCTTGCAATTACAAGATGTTTTGCATGGTTCTTTGCTGAATTTTTCGACAAGAAATGTAAAAATTAATACATCATATCAAAAAATAACAAAATTACTTCCAACCTTTGTTTCGAACAAAATTCCAAATATGTTGACACGTTTTGGAAATTTAAATTATCGTGGAGATATTTCATTAAATCCAAATGAAATTCATGCAAATGGTTACGCGGTTTCTGGACTTGGAGATGCTGATATTAAAGCGCAAATCAAGAATTATAAAAATGTAAAAGCCTTAATTTATAAAGGTACTTTAGATGCAAAAAACTTAAATCTTCGTCAATTAACTAATGCAAAAGATTTGGGTTATGTAAGCGGGAAGTTTAGATTTGATGGAAGAGGAACAGATTTGAAAAATATCAATTTAGATGTTGACGGAACGCTTCGTTACTTGGATTTGATGGGCAAACGTTATCAAAATATTACGGTTGATGGTTTGGTTAAAAATTATCAATTCAATGGATTATTCGATATCAAAGATCCAAATCTAAATGCGCAATTGAAAGGTAAAATTAACTTTAGTGGAAAACCTTATGATTTTGATTTTACTTCGAATATTCGTCAAATTAATTTAGATTTTCTTGGCGTTACAAAAAATCTAAATGCAATTGTACGCGGTGATGTAGAAGGGAATTTTAAGTTGACAAATATTAATGATTTTAGAGGAAATATTGATGTCAAAAATCTTTACTTCCGTTCGAAAAAAGATACGTTAGAATTGTCACATGTCATGTTGAATTCTCAAATAGATGGTTCGCATAAAATCATGACTTTGGATGTTCCTAATTATATGCGCGCTACAGTAGATGGTCGCTATAATATTACGGAAGTTGCCAATGTCATCAATAATTCGCTTGTAGATTTAGTTCCATCTTTCCGTCATAAAAAAGTTTCGCCAAATCAGGCTTTTTCGTTTGATGTTTATGTGCAAGAAAATTTATTACAATATATCGATTCATCTATTTCGATTGAACCTGATACGCATGTAAAAGGTTATATTGATGGTACGAAAAATCAGTTGGAAGCGACTTTGGATACGCCTGGAATAAAATATGCAGGAATTCAATTGTTCCAATCTAATGTTAATCTAAACACAATTGCGGAGTTGCCAACGTTGAATGCGAAGATTGATAGTTTGAAAGTAAGTGGTGTAACGATTAATGCAATTAACGTAAATTCGATTCCGAAGAATGATACGATGATTGTGAAAACAGATTTTAATATTGGTCGAAAAAATCCAATTTTATTTAATCTGAATCTTTTTCATACAGTTCAGAATAATAATGATTTGATTTTTGGATTTTCTCCTTCAACAATACAAATTGATTCGACACAATGGACAATTAATCATTTGAATGATGCAAATTCGAATCGTGTAATTTTTAATCGAATTAATAAATCATTAAAAGTTGAAGATTTATCATTAGAATCAGAAGAACAATATTTAAAAGTAAGTGGTTTATTTAATAACAACGTAGATTACAATTTCAATGCTGATTTTAAAGATTTGCATTTAGAAAAAATCATTCCTAAAACATTATTGAATAATCTAAAAATTGTCGGTATAGCAAATGGTAAAGTAGATATTATTCGTACAAAAGAAAAATTAGAACCAACACTTGAAGCTGAAATTGATAAGTTAGGTTTAAATGATTTTGAGCTTGGTAATTTGACTTTACAAGGAGGTTATAATGTAGCGGATAAACAATTTAATTTTGAAACAAGTTTACAGAAAGAGCAAATTCAATCGTTGGTTGCTTATGGTAATATTATTAATAAACCGACAGGTCCTGAGGTTGATGTAGATGTCAATTTTGACGAGTTTCACATCGATTTCTTAGAAGGATTCTTAAAATCTGTTTTCTCTAATATGCGTGGAACGTTATCTGGTGATTTAAAAATTACTGGACCAATTGATTTGCCAAATCTTAGTGGAAATATGATTGCAAAAGATCTTGGTTTGAAAGTGAATTTCTTAGGAACAGATTATTTATTTGAAGGAGAAAATGAATTGCTTGTTTCGAAACAAGGAAAAGGACAAGGTATTATCATGTTGAATGATATTGCATTTAAAGACACTGCGTACAATACAAAAGGAAAAGTTGACGGAGCAATTCTTTTCCGCAACTTATCTAAATGGGGTCTCAACTTAGATTTCGATACGCAAAATTTATTAGTGATGAACACGTCTATTAAAGACAATGAATTGTTTTATGGAAAAGTATTTGCGAAAGGAAATGTAACCATGTTTGGTGCGGTAGAAGAGTTGGAGATTGCTGGAGATGCGACAGTTGTTGGAAATTCTGAGTTAACGATAAATACAGGTAGTACAACAATTGAGTCAGAAAATAATTTGGTACGTTTTGTTCCTAATCAACATCTGGACGAAAAATCTAAAAATAATGAACCGCATGCGCCAAAAGGAATGTCGATAGATGTCAACATTAATGCGTATCCAAATGCAATGGTGAATTTGATTTTTGATGCAGCTACAAACGATAAAGCGACAGCGCGTGGTACAGCAGAAAATCTTAGATTCTTAATGAATAAAGCAGGATTGAGTATTACGGGTGTATATAATATAGAAAGTGGAACGTATGAGTTTAGACAATTTCCTCTTATTCCGAAAGATTTTAAAATCAAAAAAGGATCTTCGGTACAATTTGCAGGAAATCCGCTCGATGCAACGCTTAATATTACAGCTGAATATCAACGTTCGGTGTCAAATGTTGGAGACTATTTAGGTGTAGGATATTCACAAATTTATGATGCTCTCTTATCAATTAATATTTCCGAAACGTTGAAGAAACCTATTATCGATTTTGGATTAACAATTCCTAATGCAGGTTCGGATATCAATTCGCAGTTACAGTCAAAATTCCGTTCAAATACAGAAGAACAGATGCTTCAGTTTAGTTATATCTTATTGACAGGTAAATTTGGTGATGCTTCGGCTGTTCAGTCTGGTGTAACGAGTACAGCTGCCGATATTGGTTTATCGACAATTGCGGGCATGTTATCATCTATTGCAAATAATGTAGATATACAAATGGAGTACGTAGGTGGTAGTGCACAATCAGAGACAAATGATAAAATTAGAACTTCGGTTTCATATCGCGTTAATAATCGTTTAAGTTTGCGTGGTTCGTATGGAATTGCGGTTACAAATAATAGAAATGTACAAGAGAACTTCGATGGAAATTTTGATGTTTCTTATGATATCTCGAAATTGAATAATGGATCTTTGGTCTTAAAAGCATTTACAAAACCTACAACTTTCGGTTTATTGCCAGGAATGGAAAATAACTTGAATCAAAGTTTCGGAGTTGGAATTCAATACAACAAAAGTTTCGAAACGTTTAGAGGTTTCTTAGGTTTAGATGAAAATAAACGAAAAGCAAAAGCTAAAAAAGAGGAGCAAACGCAAGAAAGATTTGATTCGATTGTCCTTCCGAAACAGTTTAAAAGTGAGGAAAGAAGAATAGATTCTACTCGTCAAACTACAAAAGATACGGTCAAAGTTACGTATCAAAAAATTACTCAACCTAAAGTGGAACAAAAACGTCGTGGTTTAGTCAAAATTAAATAAAAAAAAATGAGTTTATTGTGGTTAGACAATAAACTCGCGCAAACAAACAAAAGTGATTAGTTCTTTCTTTTTCGAACTATTATTATAACAAAAGTAAAATATTAAATAAATCATTAAAAAATATTTTGAAGTTTGTTTGTTTTATTTATAATTTTGCTAAAAATTAATTCGATTTTTTATTAAAATAATAATAATAATCAAAAATTAGGAAAATGAATTACATAATTGATGATGTTGATAAGAAAATTTTGATGTATTTGATTGACAATACAAGAATGCCATTTACAGAAATTGCAAAGAAAATGAATGTTTCTGCTGGTACTATTCACGTACGTGTCAAGAAATTAGAGGAGGCTGGAATCATCAAAGGAACTACACTAATTACAGATTATGATAAAATGGGTTATCAGTTTGTTGCGTATGTAGGATTGTTACTTACAAAAACAAACAAAACTCAGAAAGTGATAGATGAATTATATAAAATTCCTAACGTAACAGTGGTTCACGTTGTGTCTGGGAAATATAATATTTTCTGTAAAATTCGTGCAAGAGATACTTCTGATGCGAAAGATGTTATCTACAAAATTGATCAAATTGATGATGTATTGAGAACAGAATCTATGATTTCGTTAGAAGAATCTTTTAACGATAAAAATAGATTGATGCATTCAATTTTTCATTAAAAATAAATTTCAATTTATTAATCATCCCACAAAATGACAGACGAAGAAAAAGAAAAATATTTTCAGGTCGCTCTATGTTCAAGTCTCGTACTTTTCGGGTTTGATGGAGAAGATCTCAAAATATTGGTGTACAAAAAACTAAACGATCCTTTCAAAGGAGCATTGGTTTTGCCAGGAAAATATATTGCGCCAACGGTAAGTAACGATCAAGCAATTCACGAATTGTTGATTGAGAAAATTGCTTACGATGAGCATCAAACATATATTGAACAATTGAAAGCTTTTACAAAAGTTTTTCGTAATCCATTAGGACGTGTTGTAAATGTTGCTTATTACGCTTTGGTTAAATTGACACCTCAAATAGAGGAAAAAGTGAAAACACAAGGTGGAGAATGGTATGCTTACGACCGTGTTCCGGATTTGGCTTTTGATCATAATGAGATTGTAAAATATGCAAAAGAGCGTGTAAAACGTCGTGTGAAGCGTCGTCCAGTAGGGTTCAACTTACTTGGAGATGAGTTTACAATTGCGCAATTGCAAAGTTTGTATGAAAAAGCCTTGAATCGTGAGTTGGATAAACGTAACTTTAGAAAGAAAATCTTTAACTCAAATTTAATTATCGAAACAGGTAATACAACAGATCCTAAACAACATCGTAAAGTATCTAAATTGTATCGTTTTGATGAAGAAAAATACGAAAAATTGAGTTTGAAAGGATATGATTTCTTATTTTAAAATAAAGCTATGACAGATCAAAAAGTAGAACAAAATCAAGAACGTGACGATATTTTTGACACAAAAGTTTTAATGTCTGATAATACCAAAACAAAAGATTTGAAACACGAAGGAAACAAAACATCATTCCTTTTCAAGTCAATGATCTTTATAATGGTTTTCTTGATTTTGAGTATTCTTTATCGTGGTTATCAATTATTGGTGACAAATGATTATTTGTTCCGCCAAATGATGAACGAAGATGCGCCAGAAATGCCAAAATGGTATCCAATTTCGACTCTTGTTTTAGGAGTTATTGCATTGATAGGTATCTTTTTAGTGAAATCTTATAAAAGAATTGGTGTATATATGGTTGTGACATCATTATTTGTGTCAGCAGCAATGCAGCCCGAATTTATGGCAGATGGAACACTTTTTACCATGTTTACATTATTTGTGTTTATAGGTTATGGTTTAGCGATTATCTATCCATATTGGCACAAGTTTAAATAAAAACTTAATAAAGTCTAGAAAAGAGGTTACAATTAGTTGTGACCTCTTTTTTTGATGCTAAATAATTTGTGTTAATATCATTCAATATGAATATTTTAAGCTTATTAATTGTTTAAGTTGATAAAAAAACTGCTTAAATAAAGCGAATATGAGAATTTAACGGCTATATTTGTCTTGTGTGGAAATAATATAAATTAAAAGTACAAAATGGATTGTATTTCAGTATTTGATATGCTCAAAATTGGCGTTGGTCCTTCAAGTTCGCATACTTTAGGTCCTTGGCGCGCTGCAGAAGCTTTTCTGAAAGAATTAGATGCTGCATCTATCTTTAATAAAATTACAAAAGTTCGTGTAGATTTGTATGGCTCTTTATCACTTACGGGTAAAGGACATGCGACTGATTATGCAGTAATGTTAGGGCTAAGCGGTGCTGATCCTGAATATATTCCTGTTGATGATATTTCGAATATTATTAATACGATCAATACAAATAAACAATTAAATTTTGGAAATAAATTTTTAATTGATTTTAATCCCGAAACTGATATCGTTTTCAATCGAGAGTTTTTATCTTTTCACGCTAATGGAATGATGTTTACAGCTTTTTATGAGAACGAAGAATTATCTTCTACGTTTTATTCGATAGGGGGAGGATTTATTACAAAAGAAGATGATAGTGCTACCAATACAGATGTCACTTGTGCTTTTCCATATTTATTTAATACATCAACAGAATTATTAGAATTTTGTTCGAAAGAAAATAAATCGATTTCTGAAATCATGTTCGAGAATGAAAAAACAATTCGAACTGAAGATGAAATTCACCACGAATTAATGCGTGTTTGGAATACCATGTTAGAGTGTATGTACATTGGTTGTCATACAGAAGGTATTTTACCAGGTGGATTGAACGTGAAACGTCGTGCTTACGATATGCACAAGAATTTGGTTGGGGCAACACCTTATTCTAATCCACAAGAATGGATTGCTTCAATCCGAAAAACCAAAGTATATTTTCGTCAAATCTTGAAATGGGTAAGTTGCTTTGCTCTTGCTGTTAATGAAGTAAATGCTTCTTTAGGTAGAGTTGTAACAGCGCCAACAAACGGAAGTGCAGGAGTTATTCCAGCAGTTTTGATGTATTATTTGGTGATCGAAAATCATAAAGCTGGTCAAAAAGAGATTGAACAATTCTTAACAACAGCAGGAGTTATTGGTTCTATTTTTAAGAAAGGAGCAACTATTTCTGCGGCAATGGGAGGTTGCCAAGCTGAGATCGGTGTATCTTCGGCTATGGCTGCAGCTGCATTATGCGAATTAATGGGAGGAACTCCTGCGCAAGTAACGATGGCTGCCGAAATTGCAATGGAACATCATTTAGGTTTAACATGCGACCCGATTGGAGGTTTGGTTCAAATTCCTTGTATCGAGCGTAACACAATGGGAGCGATTAAAGCGATAAATGCGGCAGAATTAGCATTGGATACAGATCCATTGACTGCGAAAGTTCCGTTAGATAAAGTCGTAAATACGATGTGGGAAACTGCAAAAGATATGAATAATAAATACAAAGAAACTTCTGAAGGAGGTTTGGCAGTTGCTGTAAATATTGCAGACTGTTAGTAATTTATTTATTATCAATAAAATAAAATTATGTGTATTAATTGTAAGGATTATGAATGTGTGTTGTGTATTTCAAAAATAATCCTTACATTTGCACAGCCTTTTAGAGTTAAGGTACGGATGTTAAAGAATATTCATTTAGGGATTTTTTAGGCTGCTCAGCCATTTAATTTTATTCTTTCATATCTGTTGGTTAAATAATTTAAAATAAAACCGGTGATATGGAATATAAATGAATTTCATTATCTCGGTATAGTATCTAACATGATTACATTCAAAGAATTAGGACTTCAAGATGAAATCCTAACTGCAATTGAGAAAATGGGCTTCGTTAACCCATCTCCAATTCAAGAAAAAGCTATTCCTCAAATCCTTTCATCAGATCAAGATGTTATTGCATTGGCGCAAACAGGTACAGGAAAAACTGCAGCATTCGGGCTTCCGGTTTTAAATCAATTAGACAGCAATTCAAAATCAGTACAAGCAATTATTTTGTGTCCTACTCGTGAATTATGTTTACAAATTGCAAAAGAATTAGAATCTTTTTCTGCAGATATGCGTGGAGTACGTGTACAGGCAGTTTACGGTGGTGCTGACATCGTTAAACAAATTAGAGGATTAAAAGATAATCCGCAAATCGTTGTAGGAACACCAGGTCGTACAATGGACTTAATCAAACGTGGCGCATTAAAAATTAATGACATCACATGGACAGTTTTAGATGAAGCAGATGAGATGTTGAACATGGGATTCCGTGACGAAATCGATTCTATCTTAGAAACAACTCCAGAAGAAAAACAAACTTTATTATTCTCAGCTACAATGCCTTCAGAGGTTCGTCGTATCGCTTCAGAATATATGCACAATCCAGTTGAGATTGCTGTAAGTAAAGTAAATACTGCATCAAAAAATATCGAGCACCACGTTTACTTAGTACGTTCTTCTGATCGTTACTTAGCTTTAAAACGTTTGGCCGATTATTACCCTAATATTTATGGTATCGTTTTCTGTAGAACTCGTCGCGAAGCGAAAGATGTAGCAGATAAATTGATGCAAGATGGTTACAATGCAGACGCATTACACGGAGATTTATCACAATCACAACGTGATCACGTGATGGAGAAATTCCGTAACCAAAACATTCAAATCCTTGTAGCAACAGATGTTGCTGCTCGTGGTATCGACGTAAATGAATTGACTCACGTAATCAACTTCAATTTACCAGATGATCCAGAAGTTTATGTACACCGTTCAGGACGTACAGGACGTGCGGGTAACAAAGGGATTTCTATCATTATCTCAGGAGGACGTGAAGCGCGTAAAATTAGAGATTTAGAAAAATTAATTGCTTCTAAAATCGAGCCTAAAAACGTACCAACTGGAGCAGAAATCTGTGAAAAACGTTTAATTTCTTTAATCGATAAAATCGAGAATATTGAAGTTGATGAAGAATTAATCGAGCCTTACATGGAAACTGTAAACGAAAAATTGGCAAACTTAGATCGTGACGATTTATTAAAACGTTTCATGACAGTTGAGTTCAATTCTTTCTTAGAATATTACAAAAACACGAAAGATATTTCTTCTGAAGGAGATCGTGGTGATAGAGGAAATCGTTCTTCTAACCGTCGTGGAGGTCGTGATTTCTCTCGTTTCTTTATCAATATTGGTCAAAAACACAACTTACGTGTTCCAAACTTAATTGGTTTAATCAACGAGCAAACTCGTAACCGTAACATCGAAATCGGAAAAATTGAAATTTTACGTAATTTCTCTTTCTTTGAAGTTGATACACAATTCGAATCATTAGTGTTAGAATCTTTCAAAGATGCACAACGTGATGGTGTAGATTTAGATGTTCAAATCTCTAAACCAGAACCAAGACGTGGTGATGGTGAGCGTCGTGGTGGAGATCGTCGTCGTAATGATAGAGGAGATTCTCGCGGACGTGGTTTCAACAGCCGTCGTGATAATGACCGTGAAAGAAGTGGAGGTTATCGTGGTGGAGATCGTGATCGCGGAGGAGACAGAGGTGGATTCCGTGGTGGAGATCGTGACCGTGATTCAAGAGATTCAAGAGGTGGAGATCGTGGTGGTTACCGCGGTGGAGATCGTAACAGAACAGGAAACTCGAGAAGAGGTAGAGATTAATATATTCTCAATAAATAATAAAAAAAGGATGATTTTAAGAAATCATCCTTTTTTTTATTCATAAAACTTCTGTTTAAATAAATAATTTTTCTATATTTATTCAAAACCACAAATAAATGACAGTACAAGAATTGTTTAACTCTATTCGATTATCCATCGAAAAAGAGAATTATACGCAATTAAAAGAAATTAAAATTTTTAAGCCAGAAAAATTCAATTGGGTGAAGGATATTTTTGAGCTTTATAATGTCGCTCAATTAGGAACTCAAAAAGGTTTAATTTGGAAGTATAATGAAGAACGAGATAATTATACTTTTCAGGATTTAGCTGATAAATACAATCAATTTTTAAACTATTTAAGAAACAAAGGAATTGTACAAGGAGACAAAATGTTTTCTCAAGTTCCATTATTACCGATTACTTGGATTGGTTATTTGGCTTCTATCAAAGGCGGATTAATTATTATTCCAGCCGCAACAACCTTAGAAGCAAGAGATTTAACATTTAGATTCGAGTCTTCTTTTCCAGAAGTTGCTTTAGCAGATCAAGCAAATGCATCGAAAATAGATGAAGCAGAAGCAAAATTTGATAAAAAGATCAAGGTAAAATTAATTACAGAAGGCGAGAGAGAAGGTTGGACAAATATCAATGAGTTATGGAAAGAATCTACACAAGCTGAGGCTGCAGATACAAATCCTGACGATGATTTATTCTATTTCTTTACTTCAGGAACGACAGGAATGCCGAAAGTTGTGGTGCATTCGCATTACACTTATCCGCTTGGAGGTTTCACGACATCTTCTTGGGTAGGAATGAAAAAAGGCGATTTGCATTACAATATTTCTCAACCAGGTTGGGCGAAATTTTTTTTGGAGTAGTTTCTTTGCTCCGTGGAATATGGGTGCGACAATTTTGGGTTATCATGCAGATAAATTTGTTCCGAAAGAACAATTACAAACTATTCAAGATTTGGGTGTAACAACCTTTTGCGCGCCGCCAACAGCTTTACGTGTATTTATTTTAGAAGATTTGAAAAGTTATGATTTCAAACTTCGTCAATGTGTTGCAGCTGGTGAACCTCTTAATCCTGAAATTATTGATGTTTGGAAAGAAGGCACAGGAATTACGATTCGTGATGGTTACGGACAATCAGAATCTACTGCCATGATAGCGAATTTGCCAAATGAGAAGATTAAATACGGATCGATGGGTAAACCTGCATTTTTGTATGATATTGTGATTGCAGATGATGATGGAAATATTGTGCAAGATTGCGAAGAAGGAAATATTTGTGTTGTGCATAATGAAGAAACCATCAATGGAATTTTCAAAACTTATTTGATTCAGAAAGATAAAATGATGAAAGTTTTCAAACATGGATTATATTATACTGGAGACAAAGCTTATAAGGACGAAGACGGCTATGTTTGGTTTGTTGGGCGTGATGATGATGTGATAAAAGCGTCTGATTTCCGTGTAGGACCATTTGAAGTAGAAAGTGTTTTGTTGGAGCATGATGCAATTATGGAAGCTGCAGTTGTTGCTAGTCCGCACGATTTACGCAGTAATGCTGTAAAAGCTTTTGTGATTTTAGCGCCTGGTCATAAAGCGTCGGAAGAATTAGCGAAAGATATTTTTAGATATACAGAAGAGCATTTAGCACGTTATAAAATACCGCGTATTGTACAGTTTGTGGAGAGTTTACCAAAAACAATTTCAGGAAAAATACGTCGTGTGGAATTGCGAAATCAAGAAGCTATCGATAAAAAGAATAAAACGATTATACCAAACGAATATTTTCACGAAAAATATTAGTCGAGCTTAAAATTAACACACACAAAAAAACCACTTCAAACGAAGTGGTCTTTTTATTATCAAATAATTTTATAATTTTTCTTCTATGTATTCCTGAATTTTACTCGTAATGATTGGAACCGCTATCATAATCAATCCAGATATTACAATTTTTGTAATCCCTTTCATTGGATATTTTTTTGAAGCTTTATCTCCAACCCAATTTAATGCGCTTTCAACTTTAGAAGAAGTGAAACTTGTATCAGATTTTAAATTTGTTACAAGACTTACTGCTTTGTTTACAAATGAATTATCGTGCTTATTTTCAGCAACTTTCATTTGCAATTTTAGTTTACGCTTTGCTATTCGCAAATCGTCTAAATTTTTTATCGCAGATATTTGTTCTTTATTCTTCATCGTCGTCTTCATCATCGTTGTTAGACATGGCTTCCATAGCGTTTTCTACGGCAATATTTGTCAAGAAAAGTTTTAATTTCTTTCTAAATAAAATAGAAAGAACCATCATTAAGAAATAAATTCCAGTTACAGTAAGAAAACCTAATCCTATATCATTAAAATAACCTCCTAAAATAAATCCTAATGCTAAACTTCCTAATAATAATATAAACAAAGAAAATACAGCAATAATTAATATATAAATACCGCTCGCCAGCATGTTGCTCAGCGAATCTACGAGATCATATTTTGCTAAAGTTATTCTATTATTAATATAAACTTTTAGTTCATTAAACATAAAATTGATTTATTTAAGACAAAGTTAATTATAAATTTTAAGAAATGTTGTGTTTCGAAGAAATTAAACTCCTACGTTTTCTTGAAACTCGTCTTTTAAATCTTCTTTTGTTTGGTTTGCTTTAGATTTTAAATCTTTTCCAGCTTCTTTTGCTTTAGAAACAAACTCATCTTTTTGCTCAACTAATTTTGATTTTACTTCATCTAGTTTAGCTTCTAATTCTTTTTTCGTTTTTTTCGCTTTATCAGAAAAATCATTTGCGTATTTGTCTAACTCTTTTTTGTATTTGTCAGCTTCTTTTTTTAATTTTTTGCGAGTGTCTTTACCTGATTCTGGTGCATATAATAAACCTACTACTGCTCCGATTGCTGTTCCGATTGCTAAACCTGCTAATAATTTAGTTGCATTATTTAATTTACTCATAATAAAGTTTTTTTTGAGATTAAACGTTTTTTATATTTACACTTTAAAATTACAAAAACAATACCAAAGAATTCAAATCAAATTTAAAAAATTACAATAAATGTTAATATTATCTGAAAAATCACAAAATATGCCAGCTTCTCCAATCAGAAAGTTGGTGCCTTACGCAGATGCAGCGAAAAAAAGAGGAACGAAAGTTTATCACTTAAATATTGGACAACCTGATATTGAGTCGCCAAAAGCTGTTTTAGAAGGATTGAAAAATTTCCCTTCAAACATTATTTCTTATACACACTCAGAAGGAACGTTGGAATATCGCCAAGCTTTGGCAGATTATTTTACAAATCGAGGAATCGAATTAACACCAGAAAATTTTATTGCAACATTAGGAGGTTCGGAAGCTTTATTATTTATTTTCGGAATTATTGCAAATCCAGGTGATGAAATTATTATTCCAGAACCTTTTTATGCAAATTATAACGGATTTACATGTGAAAATGATGTAAATATTGTTCCAGTTCCATCTACAATCGAAAATAATTTTGCTCTACCATCTGTTGAGGAGTTTGCGAAAAAAATTACAGATAAAACACGTGCAATTTTAATTTGTAATCCTGGAAACCCAACTGGATATGTATATTCGAAAGAAGAATTAAATCAATTGAAAGAATTAGTTCTTAAACATGATATCTATTTAATTTCGGATGAAGTTTATGCAGAATATTTATATACAGAAGAAGAATTTACATCTGTTTTAAGTTTTCCAGAACTGAAAGATAATGCAATTGTAATTGATTCAGAATCGAAACGTTTTTCTTTATGTGGAGCACGTTCTGGAGCTTTGATTACACGTAACGAGAAATTCTTAAAAGCTGCAATGTTATATGCACAAGCGCGTTTAAGTCCTGTTGAAATTTCTCAATACATTGCAACTTTAGCCCACAGAAATGTTGGAACTTATTTCGAAGATTGTCGTACAGAATATTTAAAACGTCGCAATACATTAGTTGCAGGTTTACAGCAAATTCCGGGAGTGGTTTGCCCAAATCCAAAAGGGGCTTTCTACTGTATGATTCAATTACCAGTTGATAGCGCAGAGAAATTTGCAATTTGGTTATTAGAATCTTTCTCGTCAAATGGAGAAACAGTAATGTTGGCGCCAGGAGCAGGATTTTATTCAACTCCAAATTCAGGAATTCAAGAAGTTCGTTTGGCTTATGTTCTGAAAGAAGAAGATTTGGTTCGTTCTGTTGAAATCTTGAAAGAAGCTTTAGAACAATATCCAGGAACAATTAAATCATAAGAAAAATAAGAAGATGGAAATCATCGAAAATTATTCATTAAAATTATATAACACATTTGGAATAGAAGCAAAAGCAAAATATTTTGCTGATGTTGCGACTATTCAAGATTTGCGAAAAGTGTTGGTTTTTCGTCGTCAAAAAGATTTACCGATTTTATTTATTGGTGGAGGAAGTAATATGCTTTTTGTAGACGATTTTCCGGGAATTGTGTTAAAATTGAATTTGAAAGGAATCGAAATTATCAATGAAGATGATGATTTTGTGTACGTAAAAGCGCAAGGAAGCGAGAATTGGCACAATTTTGTTGAATGGACGTTGCAAAATGATTTTGGAGGATTAGAAAATCTTTCGTTGATTCCTGGAAATGTTGGTACGGCGCCGATGCAAAATATTGGTGCGTATGGCGTTGAGGTCAAAGATTATATTGAAGAAGTTCAAACATTAGTTTTGGAAACGGGTGATGAGCGTACTTTTACAAATGAAGAATGTCATTTTGGTTACCGCGAATCTGTTTTCAAAAATGAATTGAGAGGACAATATGTTTTGGTAGCGGTTACATTTAAGTTGACGAAGAAAAATCATAAACTTCATGTGGAATATGGAGCAATAAAATATGAATTGGAAAAGGAGCAAATTTTTGATCCAACGATTCAAGAGATTAGTGCAGCTGTGATCAAAATTCGTCAAAGCAAATTACCAGATCCTTCACAGATTGGGAATTCAGGAAGTTTCTTTAAAAATCCTGTCATTTCGAATGAAGAATTTTCTGAAATAGAAAAACTTCATCCAGAAATTTCTCATTACAAAACTGATTCAGGTGTGAAATTAGCCGCAGGTTGGTTGATAGAACATGCAGGTTGGAAAGGAAAACGTTTTGGTGATGCAGGAGTTCACGATAAACAAGCTTTGGTTTTGGTGAATTATGGCAATGCAACTGGACGCGAAATATATGATTTATCTGAACGAATTATAGAAGATGTGAAAGCCAAATATGGTGTAACATTGGTTCGAGAAGTCAATATTATACAATAATTTAAATCTCGCTGATAAGCGGGATTTTTTTGTTATATTTAGTTTATGAATAAATTCATAATATTTGTTTTAGGGTTCATTTTATTTGGTTGTAATAAAGAAGAGTGTGTTTTATGATGATTATTTTATGAATAATCAGACAGATGATAAGCCTACTGTTTATGTTGCTTCATCAAATAATTCATGTAATGAATTGTATTTAAAAAGTAATTTCTATTATAAAGGGAAAGATTATTATGTAAATGATAGAATATCGATACAAGATAGCTTTTATTCATATTCTTCTCAAAATAATCAACTTATTTTTGATTTTAGTGATAAAAAGAGAAATGGATTCTTATTATTGAATGATTCAACAAGACTTCAAGTTAAATTTTTTATGGATATTGAATTTAAAAATAGAAAATTTAGATTATTTAAAATAGACAATGTTGAAAATTATTATCAACTGAATTTATCTTCTGTTTTAGTTGTGAATTATAATAATGGAATCGTTGGTAGCTTTATAACAGGAAAAGAAAATAATCAATGGATGGTTACAAGATATCAAGGATTTATTCCAAATAAAAATTATTTCTATTCCATTTTTCAAAAAGGTGAACTATTATAATTTTTTATAATCTCCACAATTTTATCCAAACCATCGTTTAAAGCAGCAGGACCAGGTTGTAAAATCAATTCAGATTTTATTTCGTATAACTGATTTTGTTGAACAGCTTTTACATTTTCGAAACCAATTCGTTGTTTTACTTTTTCGGGTTTGAACATTTTACCACACCACGAACCGATAATAATTTCTGGATTTCGTTCTATTACTTGTTCGTCTAACAAAATGCGATCTTTTGCCAAAGCTTTATTTTTGAGTTCTGGAAAAGCTAATTTTCCACCAGCAATTTCAATCAAATCATTTACCCAAGCACTTCCCGAAATAATTGGCTCGTCCCATTCTTCAAAAAAAACGGTTGGATGATAGGGAAGGAGAGCAGCTTGTTGTTTTACTTCTTCGAGTTTCTTTTCGTAAGATTCGACTAATTTTAAGCCTTTTTCTTGGCAGCCAATCAATGACGTAAATTGTAAAATCATGTTTAAAATTTCATCAACTGTTCGATGATTAAAAATAAAAACATTAATTCCTCTTTTAATTAATTCTGCTGCTATATCAGCTTGCAAATCCGAATATCCTACAACCAAATCTGGCTTCAAATTGAAAATATCTTCAAATTTTGCATCTAAAAAAGTTGAAACTTTAGGTTTTTCTTTTCGTGCTTGTGGCGGACGATATGTAAATCCACTAATTCCTACTAAACGATGTTGTTCGTTAATATTATACAGAATTTCGGTTCCTTCTTCGGTTAAGCAAACAATGCGTTGAGGATATCGATTTGATGACATTTAATTATGATTAATAATAACTAAAATTAAGATTAAAATATGTAAAATAAAAAGAGGCTGTCTCAAAAG